>JAHDCQ010000303.1 GCA_020629845.1 Saprospiraceae bacterium
ATTTGTTAGTATTCATTCCATGAATTTATCCCGTATTCTTGTGAATAATAGCGCGAAATTATATGGAAAGTCCCCTTATAAGGTTACTAACAGGGCTTTTTGTTTTTCTACTATCAGTAGGCTGTAGCACATCACTAGAAATACCAGTTGCTAGTGATGGGTATATTGATTTATCTACTCGAAACTTCGATGAAAATCGCTTATTCCCGATGGATGGGGAATGGCATTTTTACCATCAGCAACTCTTATCTCCACAAGAAATTGCAAACAAGCAACCTACTACGGAATACATAACAGTACCTGATAAATATTGGAATAATCCCAGAGCAGCAGAGCAAAATCGTCCACTACACGCTTATGGAACCTACCAAGTGCGCGTAAAACTGCCTGATTATCATCCTGATTTAGGCTTGCAGATATTTTTTATTTCAAGTGCTTGTAAAATTTATATCAATGATGTGTTGTGGCAAGAATGGGGCAAAGTAGGCACAACAGCAACGACTACCGACTGGAGTTTAATGACTATTCGGGAGCAAATACCCATTGTGGACGATGAATTTGTATTAACTATTCAGACCTCCAATTTTGTACATTGCCATAGCGGTATCACGAGCCATGTATATCTCGGAAAGGCAGACTATATTCTTGATAAAGCGAAAGGCTTACAAGTCTATAAGTTCTTTTTATTTGCTGGAGCGTTTTTTCTAGGGCTGTTTTTTATTCTTACTTTTTTTATCAATCAGCTTGAAAAAAGTCTCCTGTACTTTGGACTTTTTATCATCACCTTCTACTACTGGAATTGTTCTTCTTACAAAGTATTTCACTATTTCTATCCTGATTTTGATTGGAGTTTGGCGGCACGAATAGAACATTTTGCGATATTCATATATGTTTATGCGATGATGAATTTCATACAAGTCAAATCGCTATTTCCAGCTAAAAATACCTTTACAAATGTAATCATCCGACTAGAACTTTTCTTTGCAATTATCGTCTGGTTTATTCCGACCTATTGGGAGTATACCTTAATTCATACCATTCATATTCAATTAGTTCAGCTTTATTTTATCTATTACAATTTTGTCAGTGTGCGATCAGCGATGATTTCTTTCAAAGACTCCTTACTGCTTACGTTTGTTGCGGTTATTGTTAATATCAATTTTGTTTTTTTTCAGTTTCGGCAAGCGGATGTTTGGTTCAATCAGGAGATAAATGTCTTTATCATTAACCTGATTATGTTGCTTATTTCTACCGTTATCATTATCTACGAACAGTTCTGGAAACTCAAAGACTTATCGCAAAAGGTAGCAGTAGCTTCCGAAGCGAAAACACAGTTTCTATCCGTTATTAGCCACGAAATGCGTACCCCCATGAATGGCATTCTGGGCATGACCGATTTTTTAACCGACACAAAACTGGATAAGCAACAACAGGAATATCTACAATCCATCAAAACAAGTGGAGATAGCCTAGTCGCGCTCATTGACGACCTCTTGGATAGTACCCGAATACAAGAAGGCAAATTGAGAGTGGACGAAGAGTTGTTCAATCTGCATGCCCTAATGACAGATATTATCAATGCTTTAGAAATTCAAGCTGTAGAAAAAAAGCTCTATCTAAACTATGAGCTAGAAGAGAATGTCCCAAATTACGTTATTAGCGATCCCATGCGTATCAAACAATTGGTGGATAACCTTATCAATAATGCGATTAAATTCACGGAAAAAGGTGGCGTAACTGTTCGCGTATGGGCAGAGGAATTAGAGGAGACTAGGCTGAATGTGTATTTTCAGGTAAAAGATACGGGAATTGGAATTTCGCAAGCACAACAAGCTAAGATTTTCGATAAATTTCAGCAGGTAGATAGCTCCCATAGTCGCCGCTATCAAGGCGTAGGTTTAGGACTGAGTATCTGCAAGCAAATTGTCGAATTGATGGGCGGTAACATGCAAGTAGAAAGTCAGTTGGATCAAGGGGCTACTTTTGAGTTTTATGTGCCACTCAAAAAAGGTACTGCCCCCACTACTACCGAAAATACTACTGTGAACTCAAGTGCCGAACCTAGCAAAAGTCTACACATACTGGTAGCAGAAGACAATGCGCTCAATAAGAAGCTGATTCTTATGGGCTTGAAAAAATTCGGTTATGAAGCGGATAGTGTATCGAATGGTAGAGAAGCCGTGCAAACCGCTCAGAAAAAACAGTATGACCTGATTTTGATGGACTTACAAATGCCCGAAATGGATGGTATCGCCGCCACTATAGCGATAAGAGCCTTCACAAGTCCGCATAGACCTTACATTGCTGCACTTACTGCAAACGCTTTTGATGAAGATAAAAATAGAGCTATGCAAGCAGGTATGGACGAATATTTGATAAAACCTATTAGGCTACAGCGCATAGAAACTTTACTCCTTAAGCTTGAAAAAGAGATTAGCACATCTTAAGTTCTATAATTTACGAAGTAATACCGACGTATATTAATCTTATACAGCTTCAACTTATATTGTTTTGAGTTCCAACATTTATTACACTTTCCTATGCATGGCGTATTTGTGAAGTAAAAAAATCACCTCTGGCGTGTAGTTTTGTAGTATAAACTTGTTTAGATTTTAATATTTATTTCAGGTATTTTGCATTTGTATTATATGGAAAATAGCTTTTTAAATAAAATATTATTTTGTTTTGTAAAGGAAACAAGGCAAAAATAATTTGATGTTAGGGAATAGGCAAAAGTTAAACACTAAATTGTTTCTTGTATTTAGAGAGGCTTTCAAAAGTTCTACGACAGGCTATACTTTGCCGACTTCCTTACTACAATCACTCATATACAATGAAAAAACATTACCTAAACATCTTGCTATTATCAATGATAATATGCTTATGTGCGAATGAGCTTGCAGGACAAAATATTGTACCTAATCCAGGCTTTGAAGATGGTGCTGGAAATACCTTCACCAATTGGAATGAGTTTAATGGAGCAGGAAGTTTTTATGAAGGTACTGCTGCCGCTGACATCCGAAGTGGCAGCCGCTCCTTGAAAGTAAACACCACAGAAAACCCAGGCGAACAATGGCGACACCAAATTGTGAGTGATGCTATTCCTACCAACATTGGCGCAGACTATACCTTCACGATATGGGCAAAAGCCCTCGATGCGAATGAAACAATTCGCTTTTCTACCAATCCTTCTTTAGGCAATGAACAATATTCTGCCGACATGACCGTGCCGACGACTTGGGGGCAACTTTCTTGGACATTTACGGCTAATACCGCAACTACCACCATCGCACTGGATGTTGGTCAATTTGCGAATACCTATTGCTTCGATGATATGTATATGGAGTTTCAAGCTCCTGTCAATCCGCCAAGTTCTGATTGCAGTTTGCTTCCAAATGGTGATTTTGAAAGCGGTACAGGTAGTACTTTTACCAATTGGACAGCACTAAATGGCACTTTCACGGAAGGTACAGCCGCAGGGGAATTTTATAATGGTAGTCGTGCTGTAAAAGCTACAACAACTGGTGGCAATCCCTGGGATTATCAATTGGCGAGTGATGCCTACATTACCACTATTGGACAATCATATACTTTCAAAATATGGGCAAAAGCTGCGAGTTCAGGTACAGAAATCCGTTTTTCTACTAATGCCCAAGTTGGGAATGAACAATACTCTGGAAATTATACGATTACCGATACTTGGACACAACTTTCTTGGACGTTCACAGCAAATACTGCCACCACCATTTTTGTGCTAGACATAGGCATGGATGCCAACACCTATTTCTTCGATGATGCCTGTTTGGAATTACCGCCACCTGAATGCTTAAATGAAAATGGTGGCTTTGAGGATGGTAATGGCAATAATTTTACGAATTGGACGGTCTTCAATGGCACATTTTCACAGGGAACACCTAATCCAAATCCTGATGATGTCTATGAAGGCAATCGCTCTTTAAAGACCACAACAGCGGGCGGTAACCCCTGGGAAGCACAAATCGTAACCGATGCTATAGCAACTACGGTAGGCGTGACCTATGAGTTTAGCATTTACGTGAAAGGCGCAACAAGCGGCACAGAAATTCGCTTTTCGACCGTAACAAACCCATTGTATTCGGCTAACTATACCGTAACTGATACTTGGACACAAATTACTTGGCAGTTTACTGCTAATGAAACCTCTACGCAAATCGCATTAGATTTAGGAGAATTTGCTAATACTTACTGCTTGGATGGGGCTTGCTTGTCAGCTATTTGTGGTGGCGCAGCAAGCCCTCATGCTGGACAACTCCCAATTGCAGATGGCGCGTGTAAGTTTTTAGGAAATGTATATGCCCCCCATGCCCTTCAAGATTTTGAACATTATTGGAATCAGGTAACGCCCGAAAATTCTGCCAAATGGGGCTTAGTAGAAGGCACAAGGGATGTATTTGATTGGACAGATGTGGATGCAGCGCGTAACTTTGCACTCACGAATGGCTATCCGTTCCGCTTTCACGTACTAGTGTGGGGACCGCAGCAACCTACTTGGCTATGCGGACTTTCAGAAACAGAACAAGTGGACGAAATCAAGGAATGGTTTCAGGCAGTTGCTACGCGCTATAGTGCCAACCCGATGGAATATGTGGAAGTGGTAAATGAAGCCCTCAATGACCCGCCTTGCTATCAAGCAGCATTGACTTCGCTCAATACCGAACTTGGCACTACGCCAGGCGCGTATGATTGGATAGTGAATGCCTTTAAATTAGCACGCCTCTATTTCCCTGCGGAAACGGAGCTGATGATTAATGAATATGGTATCGAAAGTGGCTTTAGTCCCAATGGCGGGCCTACTATTACTGCCGATTATGCCAATATTATTTCGCTCTTACAAGCAGATGATTTGATTGATGCAGTTGGGATGCAAGCACATACTTTCAGCACGAAGAGTTATGGCGATCCTTTGGCGAATGTAACGACAAATTTGACGAATAACTTGAACACTTTGGCAGCTTTGGGCTTGCCCATTATGATAACGGAATTGGACATCCAAGCAGATGAAGTACGCGACGCGAATGGCGATGTAGTAGCTGACCCAAGTCAAGCAGCTTTGGATGCTTTCCAAAAGTCCGAATATGAGCGTATCTTTGGTTTATATTGGAATCATCCTTCGGTGATTGGTATTACGCTATGGGGTTGGCGTGAAGGATTGTGGCAAGATGCAGCAGAGGCTTATCTGATTGATCCTTGTACGGGGGCAGAGCGTCCTGCCTTGCAATGTTTAGATGATATTGTGGATGCTGCCTGTCCTTTAACTAGCTTTCCAGCTAATATGGTTTTCGACTATGCACCACAAACCGAAAAGGACTTAGTTGCCATAAATCCTTGTGATTGTGAGGATGCTTTAAATATAGTGGATGGGACAGGCACGGTTACGCTTTTCCACGATCAAATTATTATTACAGGAGCAAAGTCTAACACGCTCGTCGAGTTATCAAATACAAGCGGTGTATTAGATGCGAGTGCTATGCCCATTGCAGGCATTGTAGGCACAACGGATGCGAGCGGCAATTTAACCTTAGATTATTATCATACTGGAGTGGTTGCACCTACTTTCGATGTACTTATCACAGGTATTTATAAGTCTATGACGGGTAGTGCTTGTACCGCTTGCACCTATGTAGAAGTCGCACCCAAAGTCTTTTTGCAAGGTCCATTTAGTGGCACACTAATGGCAGATGATTTACGCTCGAATAGCCTTGTACCAATGACAGAGCCTTATAGTAGTGCAGGTTTCGCGCCTTCTTTGAATCCAAGTGCTGTAACCACAAGCGGCGTATTGGCCACCACAGGCAATGATGCTATTGTAGATTGGGTAATAGTAGAAGTGCGAGATATGACTACGCCTACAACGGTACTTGCATCAAAAGCCGCCCTACTGCAGCGTGACGGCGATATTGTGGATACGGACGGCATATCGGCAGTGAAAATTTATGGCGTTTCGTCAGGAATGTATCATGTAGCAATTCGACACCGCAATCATTTAGGCGCGATGACAGCTAGTACGGTGTTTTTAGATTAAAGCTAGTACAGTGTAAATAGAGTCTTGTAACTTCCTTTTGACTCTTTTTTTAACAGTTTTTTCAATGAACTTTCGTAACTATTTAGAAAAGAGAAGAGAGACCGTCCTTTTGGACTGAGAGAACAGAGATTACAATGCTATAAC
>JAHDCQ010000304.1 GCA_020629845.1 Saprospiraceae bacterium
CCCGAAAAACGTACACCTTCTGCGCCATCTAAATCAAGTAATACACCATCATTTCGTAAGAAACAAGCACGTTCTGCAAGCAAGGTATTGGCATTGCTACGTAGTTCTACCGTCACCCAATCCACCGCTTGATACGGGATGCCATTGGTTGTTTCACCAAGTCCATAAGGGTCATCCGTTGGCAATAGTTTATTCAAAGCGGTTGCCATAGTCATGCCGTTCCAAGCACCGCCCAACAACACCTTGGATTGTATAATAACATCCGAAGAGGAAATATTTAACCAATTAATATCCATCAAACCACCACTTCCGCCCGTAAATGCGAATCGTAGTGTATGTGTCCCGCTTGAAAGGTTAATATTTTGGGTGATGGTTTGCCAACTCTCCCAACCGCCTGTGTTACTTACTGCGATACTTCCCATATTCGTACCACTCAGCTCCAATCCTATATTACCACCATTAGAAGCACTAGCTACCCGAATCGCAATCGTATAGGTGGAACTAGCAGGCACATGAATAGGGTATTCTAGCCAATCGCCATTTTCGATGAAGCCGATTTTCTGACTACCATCCACATCATTGCCTCCTATAGTTTGGGTACCTGCTTGCATACAGAAGTCTTCCGCTTGTATCTGCTGTGGCAAATTGAAAACACTACAGCCATTTCCTGCAAAGCGCGAACGACCTTCTAGCCAAGTCATATCCCAGCCTGGCCCAAGTTCGGAGCAGCCACTTGACCCTAAATCCACCCGCCCTGGGCAGCCTGGTTCATCAGGTGCATCATTAAAGGGACCATTTCCACATTGAATATCATTATAAATAGGATCGCCTGCTTGTCGAGCGCGAAAAAGAGGATGGTTTTGGAGTTCATCACAAATATCTTGTACGGAATAGGCCGTACCATTGATGGTAACTGTTTTGGTATCTAGACCATGATCAAAGTTACTGGAATCGCACCAACATAAGCCGTTTGCTTGGTAGCTATCTCGCCAACCCGAACTGGGATTCCACTGTGCCAGAACCTCAACACTAAGGAAAAACAATAACAAGAAAATAGTAAATTGTAGTAGCGTTTTCATACACGTAAAGTAAAATCAATATTATCGTTTATCCAAAATTCTACTCAACTTCCCGCCCTGACTACGTGGAATAGAATCCGGTGCTTTCAAATCAATTGCCATGGATAAGCCTATGGTAGCTTTTATTTTTTGCTTCAATTTTTCGCCAAATACTGTATTTTGATAATCTGCACCCTTAGCGGTTTCTACTTCTACGGTCACCGTATCCATCGTGCCTGCACGCTCCACTATCAAGCGATAATTGGGACTCAAAAAATCAAATTGATGAATCACTTCTTCTACTTGGGTGTGGAATAAGTTTACACCTCGAATGATGAGCATATCATCCGCACGTCCTTTGATAGAGGACATTTTGATGTGGCTACGCTTGGCGTTATTGTCATATTGGATAGAGCAAATGTCATTCGTCCAGTATCGAATAAGCGGTAAAGCTTCTTTTGTAAGTGTAGTGAATACTAATACACCCTCTTCGCCATAAGGCAATGCTTCGCCCGTATCTTTATCTACTATTTCAGGAAAGAAGTGATCTTCCCATACATAGCTGCCTGTGCCTTTTTCCTCAAAATCCTCTTGCGATACACCAGGCCCAATGATTTCACTCAAGCCATAAATGTTTGTAGCCGTCACATGCAGTCCTGCCTCCACTTGTTCGCGGATAGCTTCTGTCCAGGGTTCTGCGCCTAAAATAGCATATTGAACAGCGAGTTTTTCGGTATCAATGCCGCGTTTTGCACATTCCTCCGAAAGTGTCTGTGCATAGGAAGGCGTGCAGCACATCACTTCGGGTTTGAAATCTTGTAGAATGGTCAATTGGCGTTCGGTCATGCCACCTGAAACAGGGATAACTGCCATGCCCAACTTGGTCGCGCCACCGTGCATACCTAAGCCACCTGTGAATAAGCCATAGCCATACGCATTATGCAACTTCATACCTGCTCGTGCGCCTGCACATACCAGCGAACGCGCTACCACTTCATCGAATACATCCAAATCATTTTGGGTATAGCCTACCACAGTTGGTTTGCCCGTCGTGCCGCTTGAGGCATGAATCCGTAGTACTTCATCCATCGGTTTGGCAAACATGCCGAAAGGATAATTATCTCTTAGGTCATTCTTTTTCGTGAAAGGCAAGCGATGAATATCTTCTATGCCTTTTATGTCAGAGGGATGAATACCATTAGCATCGAATTGTTGTTTATAGAATGGAACGTCCTTATAGAGTCTTTTCACCAATGTACGTAGACGTTCACTTTGTAGATTTCTAAGTTCGTCGAGGGAAGCTGCTTCGATAGCTGCATTGTACATGATGAGTGAATTTATGCATGAATTTATAAAAATGGAGAAAAATCGGTTATTTCAGCATCACAAAGATAAAAGTATATTTATTTTAAAAGCGAAAGGATAATAGCTAAGGGTGTAGGACAAATTTCCCAAATCGCATGATTTATCCCAATGGAACGTGTTCCATTGGATGAGAAAAGGGATTTTTGTCCTACGCTCAATAACTAAAAGGCAAAAAACTAAACAAGCAAAATCCTTATCTTCGCCTTAGTGAAAAGAACTAAATAATTTGAACCATTATGCTTGTTCTTTTTTCTTAGGAATGAAAATTGTCGAAGAAGATATGAATTGTATTATTGTAGATGACGAACCTCTAGCACGCGAAGGCATGGAACTCAATGTGGAAGATGTGCCATTTCTGAACTTGCTTGGGCAGTTTGCTACGGCATTGGCAGCCAATGATTTCTTGATGCGCGAGGAAGTAGATTTGATGTTCTTGGATATTCAAATGCCAGGCATCACGGGTTTGGATTATTTAAAAACGCTAAAAAATCCACCCTTAGTGATTCTCTCTACTGCTTATCCGCAATATGCACTCGAAGGTTTTGAATTGGATGTAGTAGACTACTTGGTAAAACCCGTGCGCATGGAACGCTTCCTGAAAGCCGTGAACAAAGCCAAAGCATTGTATGATTTGCGCCAGCCTGCGCCTATCCAAAATGAAGTGGTGGAAGTGGAACAGGAATTCATGTACTTGAAAGCAGATAGAAAATATATTCGGGTCTTTTTCAAAGATATTAAGTACATCAAAGGTATGAAGGACTATGTGATGCTTTATATTAATGAAGGCAAAAAGATAATGACCGCTATGAATATCAAGACGATTCATCGGCAATTGCCGCCTTCTATTTTTGCTCGCGTGAATAAATCCTACGTCATCAATATTGACTATATAGATGAGGTAGATTTGGATTTTATCCAGCTTGCAGGCGAGGAAATTCCACTTGGGCGCACCTATAAGGAAGCCTTTATTCGAGATTATATTAAAGGGAATTTGATTGGGCGAAAGTAATTTTATTAAGATGAGAGACCGCTTCGCTGTGAGAAAAGAGACTTTTTTATCTCTCCTCTCTCTTCGAAATACTCAATCCATCAATTCCGCATCATCCAAGATATAATTTAGATAATCCAAATCATCGTCATTCAGCCGTAGGCGACCGCGAAAGCGAAGTTTATCATCTAACTTCAAGCGTCCAAGCGGTTCAGTAGCCAAAATATCCATTACCGATTCTGGGCCAGCCGCCCCACAGAAAAAACATTGCGTATAAGGAAAAGCGGATAGAAAAATCACTTCTTCATCGCCCGTTTCTTCAAAGGGAATCACGAAGCCTTCTATCGTTACGAGTTCGCCTGCTAGTTCTTTTACGGTTTCGCTGAAAATAGGGAAAGGCACTTCTCCTTCCAGTTCCTCCACGAAGCGAATATCGAAATCCATATTCGCAAGCGTATCCCAAGTGAGCTTGATATAACCATCTTGATTGGGATATTTTTCGAGTAAGGCTTTGGTCTTATTTGCTGCTTGCTGCTCGGGCGTTAGTTTTGGAATAGAGGCTTCTTCTACGGGAGGCATAGGAGGCGTTTCTTCTGCTGTTTCCGTTGAACTTTGGCAAGCAGTAATCACTATACAACACATAAATAAGCTAAGCAGATTACTCCAAAAACGCCCTTGTGATTTGGGCTGTAATATATTTCTTTCTATAACATTCATGTTCTTCATTCGCAAAAATAACATACGGTATTTGCATTTGTTTGAACCAAACCCTATCCGGTTTAAAAGTATCCATTTCGCCATAAAATAATTGAGTAGGCACTCCAATTTGTTCCGATTCATAGCGCAAACGGGTAGCCGATACCGCATAAAATAAATCCACCTTCAAGCCTTGCTGAATGGCTTTCCAAGCTATCGTGCCACCCATGCTGAAGGCTAAAACGTGGACGCGGACTTTTTCTTGTGCAAGTAAGTTTTCAACCGCACGCTCGATTCCACCATTTACAAACTGTTGATGTATAGCATCTTCCTCATAGACCGATAAGTCTATGTTTCCTAATGCACAAATATCGTATTTTTGTATTTCAAATTTTGGCTTTAAAATGTTTTGGTAACATTCCAGCCAATCGGACTGCCTTTTTCCCCACAAATCGGATAGAAGCAGTAGTCTTTGTCCTACTTTTTTCATATAAGTACCAAACCTATTCAGGCATGAATGTAAGTAAGATTTTTAAATTGACCTTGAGCTGTCTCTTTTTTTTAGGTATCAACACGATGTCTGCCCAAAACTATGTTCCAGGCAATATCTATCTTGACGATACGGGCTTTGTAGAATACCGCCCTGGTACGCTACCCATTATCATTTCTGTACCACATGGCGGCAGTTTAGAACCTGATACCATTCCTGATAGAAGTTTTGGTACTTTAGTAAAAGACGGCTGGACACAAACCATAGGTCTACGCATGTATAATGCCCTATTCGACCAAACAGGCTGCTATCCGCATATGATTACCAACCTACTGCATCGCAAGAAATTTGATGCCAATAGAGATATTGGCGAGGCTGCCGATGGAAACGCCACAATAGAAGAAGCTTGGTATGGCTATCACGAATTTATTGACTTAGCCAAAGCGGTAACGGAACAAAAGTATGGGCGTGGTTTATTCTTGGATTTACATGGACATGGGCATACTATTCAGCGAGTTGAGTTAGGTTATCTACTATCGGGTGCAGAATTGCGTTTATCGGATGCTATGCTCAATACAAACACCTATATCGAGGAAAGCAGCATTAAAACCCTAGTAGGTGATAATGAAAATGGACACACCCATGCAGAACTGCTACGAGGTACAAATAGCTACGGCACTTTGCTGGATAATGAAGGCTTCCCGTCCGTACCTAGTACCAATGACCCTGCACCCAATAGCGGCGAAGCTTATTTTAGTGGTGGCTACAATACCGTACGACACGGCTCGCGGGATAATGGGGGCAATATAGATGCGATACAAGTAGAAATGAATCGGCAAGCGCGCGAATTTCAGACACAGGCGATTTCGGAAGCTTTGGCGGCAGCAGCAAAGCAATATATGGATTATCACTACGATGAACAATGCTTGATTCAAGTATCGCCAAAGGTGTTTTTACAAGGTGCAATCAATGGTGCACTTATGGATGATAACCTTCGTGTGAATAATGTGTTGCCAAATACCGAGCCTTACACCGCCAGAGGTATTACAGGCATCGAAAATGCGAATATCAGCATGAAATCTAGCGCGCTTAGCGTAACAGGAAATAATGCTATCGTAGATTGGGTAATCGTAGAATTGAGAGATGCCACTACGCCAAGCACGATTCTAAGTAGACGCGCAGCACTCCTGCAACGTGACGGTGACGTGGTGGATGTGGATGGCGTGACTAGCGTTCCTTTTACCAAAGTAGGGGCAGATAGCTATTATGTATCCATTTTGCATCGCAATCATTTGGGGGTAATGTCGGGGACAGCGCATTCCTTGTCGCACTAAACTAATAAGACTTTTTTGTAACTATTTAGAAGAGAGAAGAGAGACCGTCCTTTTGGACTGAGAAAAAAGAGATTACAATGCTATAACTTTCCTTTTTCCAATACTTTTGCCAAAGTTTATGTTTTCAACTAAGCGTGAAACGCATTTGTATCTATCCATCTCTCTTCCCTCCTCTGCTAAATAGTCACACTTTTTTTACTGATAATTGCTTGTCCTTGACTTGACAAAAGTAGAGTTAAGGAAGGTGTAA
>JAHDCQ010000305.1 GCA_020629845.1 Saprospiraceae bacterium
TGGGAAGAGCATTTGAATATCGTAAGGCTACCAAATTCGCGCGTTGGGATAGAATGGCGAAAGCCTTCACCAAAGCAGGGCGCGAGATTACTATCGCTGTAAAGGCTGGTGGCCCTGACCCAGAATATAATTCAACACTACGTCGTGCGATACAGAACGCGAAGGCGGTACAGATGCCCAAAGACCGTATCGCAGCGGCAATAAAGCGGGCAAGTTCGCGCGATGCGGAAGATTTTAAGGAAATCGTGTACGAAGGCATGGCACCCAATGGTGTGGCTTTGGTAATAGAAACGCAAACCGATAATCCGACACGGACGGTAGCGAATGTGCGTTCGTATTTCCGTAAGAAAAATGGCTCGCTGGGTACGCAGGGCATGCACGATTTTATCTTCACGCGCAAGGGGGCATTTTATGTGCCTATAGATAAGATTGAAGATGCAGAGGAATTTGAGCTAGAGTTTATTGACCATGGCTTGGATGAAATCACCAAGTCGGAGGACGAAAAGCACTATATTGTATATTCGGGCTTCACAGATTTTGGTACAATGCAGTCCGCATTGGAAGAGGCGAAAATTGAGGTAGAAAAATCAGAAGTGCAGCGTATCCCGAATCACACCAAAGAACTCTCCGAAGAACAAATGGATGAGGTGCTGGAACTGATAGATAAATTGGAACAAGACGACGATGTCGCAAATGTGTTTCATAATATGGCGTAGCGATGCGTCTTTAGCCCTCGCAGACTTGGAGTGTGCGAGGGCTTTCTTTTTCTATGAAACCCTAGTCAATTTTTTCCGTTAAAAAACCAAATAAACACAGCCACAATGAAACTACGACTTGCATATAAATACAGAATTTACCCAACCGAGGAACAAGAAGTTCGTTTGCAGCAAATCTTCACGCTTGCCCGACGCTGCTGGAATATTTATCTAGCTACCCTAGATGGCGAACTAAAGAATATCAAAGAAAAAATTCCACTAGGAAGAACAAACTATAAATTACTTCGGCAAGAAGCAGAAAATGCTTGGATGAACGAAGTAATTAGCAATCATCGGTACGAAGATTACGTAGTAAAAGCCTTGCGACAAGCGATTACAAAATTTTGGGATGCTGCTAAAAAAGGTGATGTAGGTAGGGCGCAAGCACGTTACAAAGCTTATTGCGAATTGACAGGCAAAAAATTCAGACCGAAACGCTATAATGGCTTTTATAAACCAAAATTTAAACGCTACGATGATTTGCAGTCCTTCACCACCGATGCCAAAGGTGGCGCGGTTTTGAATCTTGAAGAAAGTACAATTCAGATACATAAAAAGCTTTCGCCTATAAAAATCAAGATTCCTAAAGATGATAAGATTTGGAGTGAAAATATTACCAAAATAGCGGCATTCAACTTCAAACGCGATAAAGTAGGGCGGCATTTTTTGAGTATCAACTTGGAGGTAGAGCGTGAAATAGAAGCCGTAGAAATTGAGGATACGAAGCAAGCCGTAGGTATAGATTTGGGTTGTAAAACCTTTGCAGTTTTATCGAAAGGAGAAAAAAGGGAATACGATGTGCGTGATTGTGACCGCTTGAAAGTAAAGATAAAGAAACTGCAAGAACAGCTTTCGCGGCAAAAGTTAAAAAGCAAAAATTGGTACAAAACCAAACAGAAAATTGCAAAGCTACACGCACGTATTGCCAATATCCGAAAGGAAGACACGCACCAGTTTACAAACTATGTGAGTAAACATTTTGACTTGATTTGCGTAGAAGATTTAAGCCCTAAAAATATGACCAAGAAGGCAAAGCCTAAACTTGGTGAAGATGGCAAGACCTTTGTGCGCAACAACAAAAAGCAAAAAGCAGGACTGAATCGTTCGATACTATCAAAAAATTTCTTTGAAACCAATCGGCAATTGAAATATAAAGCAGAATGGCGCGGCAAGGAATACGTAAAAATTGGGCGATTTTATCCTTCCAGCAAAACCTGTGGTACTTGTGGTGAAGTGAATAATGAATTGAAACTTGCCCACCGAGAGTGGGTGTGTACCAGTTGTGGTACAATACACGATAGAGATAAAAATGCTTCCGAAAATATAGAGCGCGAAGGCGTAAAAAAGTTTTTTGAGAAGCAAAAATAAAATAGGGAGCGGATGCTATATCCCTTCCTTTAAACAATGCCTGCTAACGCGCGCAGGAATCCTGAGTAGTCCTAAGAGCGGCTTGTTTTGGATAAAGACTACTACTGGCTAGAATTAAAAGTCGTCGCTGACGCGGAGAAAATGCAGTATTAGCCACCGACGACTTCGGCATGGCTTTTTACGCTCTTTGAGGCAATAAAAATAGCTAGAAATCAAATATTTATACATTTGAATCTTCGGGCTTTTAATTCTAGCTAGGTGGAGCGTAGAGAATGCAGCTTGCATAATCGCTAGATGCCGTATAGAGCTTTTAATTCTAGCTAGGTGGAGCGTAGAGCTTACTGGATTATAAACGACTTCAATTTTCACTTCCTTTTAATTCTAGCTAGGTGGAGCGTAGAGTATAAGTTTCAGGTAGAAACTAAAGAAGCTTCACACTTTTAATTCTAGCTAGGTGGAGCGTAGAGAACGCCCGAAGCAACGGGCAAGTGTGGAAGAACATGCTTTTAATTCTAGCTAGGTGGAGCGTAGAGTCTACAAAAACTCCGTCTCTACCAGCAGAATTTCCACTTTTAATTCTAGCTAGGTGGAGCGTAGAGGAACTAGCATTGTGGGGCGGGGATGCTCAAGATATTCTTTTAATTCTAGCTAGGTGGAGCGTAGAGAATGAAGACTTAGGTAGTGACGATTTGCCGTTCTACTTTTAATTCTAGCTAGGTGGAGCGTAGAGAAGGTGTTGTAGTAGAAGCGTTCCGCCTCTGTTTTGCTTTTAATTCTAGCTAGGTGGAGCGTAGAGCATTCGTATGTTAGCCATACAGTCGCGGTGTCTATGCTTTTAATTCTAGCTAGGTGGAGCGTAGAGTGTGTAGATACCTACTTGGACAATCTTACTCACACCTTTTAATTCTAGCTAGGTGGAGCGTAGAGACTACCACAGCCCACCACCCAGCCAGGCATTGCTAGCTTTTAATTCTAGCTAGGTGGAGCGTAGAGAGCACATTGTTGTCTTGGTCGAGGTTGTCGGATGACTTTTAATTCTAGCTAGGTGGAGTGTAGAGAAAAAGTGCGTATATTGATGGTAGTACAACAAAACAATTCAAAATAATGGCAAAAGGATATGGTTGGTTTCCGAGTAATACTCCTAAAACGGTGAAGCCATCCGAGCAACTAAAACGGCAAGTAGAAGCGGCATTCAAGCCCGTATTGGAGGAAGCGACAGCTAAATTAGACCCGATAGAAGAACCCCTTAGCGCGAATAAGGGACTTTTCTTTTTCGGGAAATGGTATCGCAATTTCTACTATGTCTATGAAAAAATGAAATGTCCGCTTAATGCAACAGTAGAGGAATTTGATTGGGGCATTGCACGACTGCGCCACATCGGTAATGGAAAATTCAATATGGCTTATTTTCGACACACAGAAGAGTGGTTTGACTTGTTTGACCACGAGGATATGACGTTAGAGGAATGTGTAAAAGCGGTAAAAGAAAATCCGTGGTTCTTAGCAAATTATGTGTAGTCATCTTTCGTTCTTTGGCAAAAAGCTACTACAAGCTCATAAAAAAAAGAGAGCATACTCCTTATAAACTTAGAAAGCTGCAATAATTAAGGAATATGCTCGCCGATTTCGAATTACAAAACGTATTTACAAAACAGACTCTACTTTGTCTAGCTCTTTAGGTTTCTGAGTATTATTTTGATTTTTTAAATCAAGAATTTTTAGTATTAAATAGCTGTCTGTTCCTAATTCTATTTTGTTTTTATGCAAAAAATGGAATAATTTTCTAAAAACCAAATGGCTGTGACGTTCAAAAGGTTTGAAAACGTTTGCACAAACGATTGCGGTGGAAAACTTTTTTGATTTATTCTTATCTTTTTGTAATTTTCTATTCTGTAAGTATCTAAGGGAAAAATAGAGAAACACTCTAGTGTTCGACCAAATATGAAATGATGGGTAATCTATGGTCGGTCTTTTTTCACTACTCTGCGTTGGAGAACTGCTTATTTAACCAGTTAAACGCACAAACCTCCGCCTTGATTAGCAAAAAAACACACGCAAGCTACCCGTCATTTCATACTTGATCGAACACTAGTGCTTTTAACTTGCATGTATTGAGATCATGGCTACCTATAACTAATCCGATGAAAAGATATACAATAAAAGATTTAGCAAAACTACTTCAAGTATCCCCTTCTACTGTATCAAGAGCGTTAGCTGACCATCCTGATATAGGAGAGAAAACCAAACAGCGTGTCCGCCAACTCGCTAAGGAATTAGGTTACAAACCCAATTACTTAGCTGCAAATTTTCGGAATAAACACAGCAAGCTCATCGCGCTTATTCTTCCCGAAATTAATATGTTCTTTTTCCCTTCGGTGATAAAAGCATTTGAGGAAAAAATACGAAAGGCAGGTTTTAGCCTTATTGTTTTCCATTCCAATAATTCATTGGAACGCGAGATGGAAAATTTGGAACTTTGTGTGCAGTTTTCAGTGGATGGCATCTTGCTATCGGTCTCTTCGCAAACCACCAATCTCAACCATCTTGCCGAAATTGCAGGCAGCATTCCATTGATATTATTCGATCGGGTGATACCTAATGACCTTATTCCAACCATCACTATTGATGACCGAAAAGTGGGCTATCAAGCGACAGAGCTACTGATGAAACGCGGGCATAAAAAAGTATGCGGACTGTTTGGTGCACCTAATTTGCATATCTCTAAAGAACGTGCGAAAGGCATGAAGGAAGCCATGATAGATTTTAATGTAAAACCTGATGAGGACTTTATTATATATGGCACAAAGAAAGAAGTAATGGAAAAGCTAATGCAGCTCTTTGATGATGCTCGCTATCCGACGGCTATCTTTGCCATGTCAGATGATTTGCTAGTAGGTATTTATCAACTATTGGCACAGCATCAATTGAGTATACCCGATGATGTAGCTGTTATTTGTATTAGCGAAGGCGATAGTCCCGACTTTTTCTTTCCTAAGGTTACTTACATTAAACATTCTGGAGAGGAAGTCGCGGAACATGCAGCGAATATGCTACTACAATTGGTAGAGGAAAAACCCCTATTTAACAAAAATCAACGACTAGAGCCAGAGTTGGTTATGCAAGATTCGGTTTAGCCTTTCTCAAAAAGTACGCACATCCAATCCTGCTTGCGCAAGGAACGTTTTAGCGAAAGTCCTAAGGTTTTTGCCTGTGCTTCTAGTTTAGGAATATCCTCATAAAAATAACCCGAGGTGAGTAATAAACCCTTCTTAGGAAGTGCAGTAGCTAATGTAGCTAAGGACGCTGCAATGACATTGAACGTAATATTAGCTAAAATAACATCATATTCTTTGAGTTGGAATGTCTCTAGTGTGCCTTGTTCTGAATAGATATGCTGCACACCGTTTTTAGTAGCATTTTCGAGGGTGTTTTCATACGCCCATTCGTCTATATCTATCGCGTCTAAGTGCGTCGCGCCTAGTTTTGCGGATAGAATCGCCAAAATCCCTGTACCACAACCATAATCAAATACACGCTTTCCCTCAAAGTTTATATCGCGCATTTGCTGTATCATCAGGTAGGTAGTGGCATGATGCCCAGTACCAAATGCCATTTTGGGTTGAATCACTAATTCGTGTAGCACATGTTCAATGGGGGCATGAAAATCAGCACGAATACCACAAAAATCATCCACTACAATAGGCTGAAAATTGGACTCCCATACCGCATTCCAATTTTGGGCAGGTATAAAATGCTGTTTATAATCGAAACCAAACTGTGCTTTCAATTCCTCTACATAATTCAACACTTCCTCGCTATGATTACTACTTGGAATGTAAGCATCTAAACCTGTCGCTACTTCCTGAAACGTATCGAAAGCTTGTTGCCCTAGCAAGGCTATAAGTATTTCTGCCAATTCCGCACTCGCTTGAATACTGTATTTATAGTAATCCATTTTAGATA
>JAHDCQ010000306.1 GCA_020629845.1 Saprospiraceae bacterium
CGTATTTTTTCGCTAATCAAGGCGCAAAATTGGGAACATAACGGGTTATGAAGCCAAATTTTGTAACGTAGAGTAGCGGAAAAAAAACGATTATAGATACCCGACATTTCATATTTGGTCGAACACTAGAGCATCCGATACTCTTTCATCTGTTCCAAAATACTTGATGCTTTCAAAATAGGTTCCCATTCCATGCCCGATAAGAAAATTTGACTCACTTTAGAATCCTGTCTATTCAGTTCTTTATATAACCAATATGTCACATATGATAATCCTAAAAACAGAATCAAATTTACGCCTCCATATACTAAAGGCGAATGTTGTAGTGCATCCAAACTCATCCAACAAATTGACCAAAATGGCAACTGTATAATCGCTAAACGCGCAACATTAAAACTAGACAGTTTTAGTCTTGCTAATTTTGTCTGCACTTCTAATATATTTTGGGTGCGTTTAATCTGACTAATGAGGTAAAGATGATAGCCATAACTGACGATAACACCCGTCATAATTAGACTAATAATTCCGAAGCCAAGCATTACAAAAAATGCGTTTGCATTATACCCAATGAAAGTAATGAAATAGAGTAAAAATGTGTATGGAGTCCCCAAAATGAGTAAGAACTTTTTCGGTAGCTGTAAACTACCAATGGTGCGATTGAGCTTTTGCTTGCTTATATCACTAGCCATTTGTTTATTAATAGTCAGTAACTCATCCAATTTTTGGTCATATAATTTCCAAATATTTAATAGTTCCTTTTCATTCATGATTCGGTATTTTTAAATTTTTGTTGTAGTAATTTTTTAATGCGTGACAATTTTGTCCCGACATTGCTAGATGTAATTCCAACAATTTTTGCAATTTCTTTTTGACTCAAGCCATCAAGATATAGGAGTATCAATGCCTTATCTATATCTCTCAATTCCTGAATGAAGGCTTGTAATTTTAGCAAGTTTGGATTCTCCTGATAAGGCGCATCAGCAATCAAAGACATTTCCAAAACCGTCGTCAACTCCGTCGTATCTTGCTTCTGAGTTTTATGTTTTCGGTAGTAGGAAATCGCTGTATTTAGCGCGATACGGTATATCCAAGTAGAGCGACTAAATTGGCTATTATAACGATCAAAGGATTGCCAAATTTGGATAATAATTTCTTGTATTACATCCTGTCGTTCTGCCTGTACTTTACAGTAAGAATTAGCGATTTTGTAAATAATCCCCTTATGTTGCTCAATTACAGAAAGAAATATGTCAGTTTTGTTATCCAATTTAAATGCTGTTTACTTCATTATTCGCAGGTACCTCTAATTTGTCACAGTTTTTTGGCAATGTTTCTAATTATAAGCTATCTTTGAAATAATCAAAAAAGATAAAATGTCAGTATTAGTATTAGAACGCATATCGGTGGAGCAATTCTTGGAGCAGGAGTTTACTGCTGAAGGACGGCACGAATACTGCAATGGTAAAATTTCAGAAATGGCTTATGCTTCCGAAAACCACGAATTGATAGTAGCAAATGTAGTTGGTGAATTGAGAACGTTTTTAAAGGATAAACCCTATAAAGTCTATCCAAGCAACCGCATGCTAGGCGTTCCCAATCATAATCGCTTTTACTATGCGGATGCAATGGTAGTGCAAGGAAAGCCTGAATTTTTCAACTACAAAAAGAAGATGCAAGCCACCCTCAACCCTTGTACTATTATCGAAGTACTATCGGATTCTACGGAGCAGAAAGATAGAGGAGAAAAGTGGCATGCCTATCGTCAAATTCCAAGTTTGCAAGAATATATTCTCATTGCTCAAGATCAAGTATATGTAGAAGTATTTCGGAGAATAGCGGATGAAAACGCGTGGCGTAATGAATATGAGGATGATATTGCGAAGGCGATTACTATTGTAACACAAAGCATTCCATTAGCGGAGATTTATCGGGATGTGGAGTTGGGGTAAAATAAGAGAAAAACTTGATGTGTATCTAATCACTCCAATCCAGGATGTCCCATCTCAAAGTTACATAAAAGCCAAAAAAAACCTCCTATATGTATTGCAAAAGCGAGTAGTAGTAATCCCAAGCAAATGAGCACTTCATTCTTATCAAGTAAAGCGACTTCAGTACCATCCAAAAGCATATTCCGAGTTCTGATTAATATAAAAGTATTAAAAATCACTAAGCATGTAAGAGGATTAAATAGCAACTTAATACCATCTTCCAATAAGCCACCGATTATCGCAAGTCCCATACAAATCGTTAAAGGTATTGCCCAGATAGCAAAGAATGTCCAAAGTATTTGTGTTATAAGTCTATAATTCATGCTAAGTTCGTTGTCTGCATTTAAATTAAAAGTACTTTTAATTTCAAAGTTAATAAATAAAATTAAAGACCGAAAAGCTTTAACACTCTCGGTCTTTAATTTTAAGCTAGATTAAGTCGTTTAAAACTTAATCCCCAAACGTCCAAATAGATACATTCCATCAGAACCCATCTGTACAGAATCATTGAAACCACCTTGATCCGTCCAACCATCAAATTGTGGTGTTGGGTAAGCGTTCAAGATGTTATTACCACCTACGGTAAGTCTCAAATTCTTCGTAATATCATAACCTACACTCAAGTCTAAAGACATTGCTGCATCATAGGTATCGGTTGCTACTTCACGTAGTGCGTCTGCTTCGGCTTTGTTCGTAGCAGGGCTGTCTACCCATTGGAAGTCTTGCAATTCTACTGCACTAAACTGCGTCAATTGCACATTTACATCAAACTTAGCAGCATTATAGCCCGCCAAAAATACAACTTTGAAAGGCGGTGCTGCCGCTTCCAAGTATGCTTGAGAGAATGGGCCGAAGAAGGTAAATTCATTCAAATCACCATTCTTGATTTCTTTAACCTCTAGGTCGTTAAAGTTACCTGCAATACCAACATTGAAGCTTTCTTCACCACCACCGATGAATTGCTTATAGTTCAATACCACATCCAAACCACGTGTGCGTGTATCTACACCATTCGCAAAGAACTGTGCTGCTTCTGCACCTACATTCAAAGAACTCGCGTCGAATACATCCGTCAAGATAACACGGTCATTTACATCAATAGAGTACGCATCCACAGTAGCCGTCAAGCCACCTGCTTTCAAGGTGAAACCAAGGCTTGCATTGAAGGCTGTTTCTTGCTTTAGTTCATCAATACCAAATGCACGTGTTACCGTACTCGTGTTCGATGCTAACAAGGTACGCAAAGAGCGACCTGCTACGATATTATTGAAAAGCAAGTTATAGTGCAACTGTGCCAAAGAAGGCGCACGGAAACCAGAAGAAACCGTAGCACGTAAAGTGAAAGGATCTGCTACTTTATAACGCGCACCCAACTTATAGTTGAAAGTCTCGCCGAAGTCACTGTACTTTTCGTAGCGTACTGCACCACCTAGTAGGAAGGCTTCAGAAACATTAATCTCTGCATCCAAATATGCACCTAAGTTGCTACGTCCTTTATCTACTGCATTGGCAGGGCTATAGCCAGGGAAACCTTGCGAACCATTTGGCAATACATCGCCATTCGAGTCCACCGCAGGGTCTTGAACCGCAGGGTTGGTAATAGCTACTCCGTTCTGGTCATAAGTTGCATAAGAGCCTTCTTCACCTGCAAAAATGGCGAAATCTTCTGTGCGGTATTCTAAACCAAAGGCTAGGTTGAAACCTGAAGCCACATCTTCATAAAACTTGCTGAAATCCAGACCTGTTGTGTTCATGGCTAGGCTGTGTCCACCTGCATCAAATTCTGTAGCAGAAGCCGAGCCTAAAGAAGCATTATTCGTACCTCTGATAAAATAGTGGAAATCGTTCTTTCCGTAAGTATTATTGAAATCTACATTCCAACCATTATCCATTTCGTGGCGGATACCTGCAGATACTGACGCATCGCCGATATTAGAGGTAATGCGCGGCGTGAAACCATCTGGATGAATGCTAGGTACAGCGCGATTGTCGCCATCTGCAAAGCTGCTTCTTGAGAATGCAAAAGCATCCGTATCACGGAAACTACGTCCACCGAATGCATATAATTCTGTGTTGTTGCCCAAAGGCATTGCTGCGTTCACCATGAAGTTGAAACCATCTACAGCAGGTGTACCATAACCTTTTCTCCAAGAGAAGCCTGGGCGGAGTGTACGCTCACGGCTTAGGTATTCTGCCGTAAAGTTCGCATAACCACCATCATCACCTAGTGAAATACCATAATTCAAGTCTATACGGCGTGTCTGCCCATCCCAAGCAGCATCTTCCCCATCTGGGTCAAGTACACGATTTGTACCATCTACATTGAATAAAGCATCGCCATATTCTTCTTCAAAACCTTCGCCTACATTCGTGCTATACGCACCGTAGGTAAGACCACCTGAAACGCCATCTGTTACGTCCTTCAATACGATATTGATAACACCCGCAATCGCATCCGAACCATACTGTGCCGATGCACCATCGCGTAGTACTTCGATACGCTTAATAGCTGCTGCTGGAATCGCGTTTAAGTCCGTACCTGAGTTACCACGACCACGCGTACCAAATACGTTTACAAGTGAAGATTGATGTCTGCGCTTACCATTGATGAGTACCAAAGTTTGGTCAGGTCCAAGCCCGCGCAAAGAAGCTGGAACTACGTGATCCGCACCATCCGAACCTGTTTGCTTAGAAGCATTGAAAGAAGGCGCAGCATACTGCAAGATGTCGTTGATTTCTGTCTTACCCAACGAACTTGCAATATCCGACACATCAATCACATCAATTGGTGCTGGCGAATCAGTAGCTGAACGACGGTAGCTTCTAGAGCCTACCACTTGTACTTCGCCAAGATTTACCCCTTCAGATAAAATGACATCCAGATTTGTGCGACCTGCTAGTGCAATTTCTTGTGAGTTATAGCCTGTGTAGCTAATTACGATGGTCGCATCGGTAGAGCTTACATTGAGTTGGTACGAACCGTCATAGTCAGACACGGTACCGTTGGCAGTTCCTTTTTCTTGGATGCTTGCCCCGATAAGTGCCTCTCCTTTGCTATCGGTAATTGTACCAGATATGGTTTGTGCAGAGAGTGTTGTCCCCACTATAAGCGCGAGACAAAAAAGTAGTACATTTCTCATAAAATCAAAATTTGAGTAAAGTTTCATACATTACTTAGGGCTGCAATTTCGGGATTTATTGGGGAAAAGCAATTTTTTGGATGGGAAAAAGGGGATTTGGCAACTTCAAAAGCAAGAACTGCCCAAAACCATAAGTGGAATATATGCTATTAATTTGGTGTGATAGACTAGAATTTGAAGTCAAAAAATGAAACGGCTATAATATACAATTAATAGTAGGCTATTGGCACGGTCTACATTTCATGAGTATTCATCTATAAAAATGGCATAAGGGCGATTTTATCAATAATATACAACTCACTAAAACCACTCGATTATGTTTTCAGCAGGCCAAGGAAAAATACCAGGACATTCAGGCACGGACTTCAAGAATCGCCAACCTTATTTTGGACAAGAAATGCCTTATAAAAAAACGGAACGAATTAGTCGCTCTCGTAAACCTAGCGAACATACAGCCAGCGCATTTAAACAAGACAAATACGACCGTTGGGTACAAATTGGATTTGGACTACCTATGTTTTTAGCATTTGTATTTCTAGCTGGTTTCGGTATTCAATATTATGCACGCATTATTCACGATACTTTTATTGGCACAGACCAAAATATACCACATAGGATACATGATGCCGAATTACTACAAAAACGAAATGATTCCTATCAATTTTTATTAGCCGAAGGCGAAGCATATCTCGAAATACAAGATTGGGATGAAGCCCAAAGAGCCTTCCTCGCTGCCTTGCACTTTTTTGAATACGGAAAACAAGCTAATATCGGACTCACTAAAGTCCTCTTACAAAAATGCAAATATGATAAAGCCTCCTGCGATTGGGCAGCAGACTATACGCAGTTTTTAGTGAAGATGGAATATGCCACAGCAAGTGAAATCGAAGCATGGAAAACAAACTGAAATTTCTACCTTTATA
>JAHDCQ010000307.1 GCA_020629845.1 Saprospiraceae bacterium
ACGGGCTTTGGGGCAATTAGCGACGGTGTAAATAAACAATGGCGCGATCTTATTAGACACCGCACCATTGTTTCAAAACAGCTTCTTAGGCAATATGCAAGAATAAATAAGATAATTTTAGGTTAGATATTTTTGCATGTTGCTTAATTCTTACTCCGTCAAAATAGCATCCGCAAAGCGTCCGTCTAACTGCCAACTCAAGCAGCGCACGCTCCCGCCCATAAAGCACACCTTTTCCGCAGGTACTTCTACTACGGTTTTGGTAGTATGCACTTGAATGAAATTAAGCATTTCGCTATCGTGTGCAGCATTGAAAGTCGGCACATAGATATAATCGTTCGTCACTAAGGAATTGACGTAAATGTTACAAGCCGAGCTAAAGCCACCCCAAGAATCATCTTCATAATAATCAGGTACAATGACGAGATTTACCCCAGGAAAAGCACTTTTTAGTTCATTAATAATTTTATTTTTTACGCGTCGCGGCTGGTCGTGTAGTAGCAGCGTATTTTCATCCGTCCACATCAACATGCCATCGGAATGCCCTGTAGCATCGCCTGGTGTTTCTTTGATTATTGCTACTTGGGTTGCGCCTGTGAGTTGCTTGAGTTTGTTTTTAGCTTGTTGCTTTGTCAGGTGCGGATTATCGTAGAGAAATCTATCAGTCACTACAATTCTGCCTGCCCCATTACCCACTACATTGCCACCGTCCAAAATCAAGCTTGATTTTTTGCTATAGTCCAAACCAATACTTCGCATCCAATTCTCAAAACTATTATCAATCGCATTCGCATCAGCACGGCTTAAATAATCGGGTAGATAGTCGAATTTCACCTGCGCGCCTGCCACTACAGGCGAAAAATCGCGAATCCAAATATCTTCAATATTAGCTTCGACCAACACATAATTTGGCACACGCCCTTGATAGTACGAACGCGTATCTTTATCCACTAAAATGATGACTTCATCGCGTCCGTCTATCTTATTCGCATAGTCCACCTGAAAATCTACAATGTCCTGAAAAACCGCTTCATAATAGCTATTATGTACGGAAGGCGCAGCCAATACAATCGCTTGTGCATTCGGATTGCTCGTGCGCGTTTCCATATTTATAGCGGTTGTTGGTGTTTCTAATAGGCTATCTTTTTGGCAAGCCGTATTTAAAAATAGACTTACAATACTGATGATTAAAAACATTAAATTCTTCATTATTGATGTTTGTTCCAGTTTGAGTTCAATAATAAATTGACTTTTAGATTTTTCATTTTTATCAAAATCACAGGACTTACAAGTCGCTTTGATTTCGCTAAAAATGGAAAATGGTCAATTTAATATTTCACCTTTTCTATTGTGTTTTCAAATATTGATTACACTGCAAACATCACGCAAAAAGGGACGCGCCCCAAGTCTTATTCATGGATGGAAAGATAACATCCACGAATGGACAAATCATGGGATTTAGTGGGAAAATCATCCATTCGTTCCCAACTTTCGTCCATTCAAGGAAAGAACTTGGGCTTCCCGAAAGGAATAGATACTTTTACGGATAGAATGAACAAGTCAAACAAGACATATTACTTCCATATCCTGCATTGGTGCTTCATGACGCTCTTTGTATTCGACTATCATTGGTACGAAACAACTTGGTATGAAGCATTGAGCTGGAGTGTTTTGGAAATCTTGGGCTATATGTTCCTGTTTTATGCCAATGTATGGCAACTGAAACGTTCATCGGGCAGATGGTTGCAAGCAGCAGGCTTTTCGATACTATTGATAATGGCTTATGTGGCATTGATTCATTTTTCAGGTTTAGAAAGTTATTTTTACGAGGCAGGGGCTTGGCGTAATATTTTCTCCCTAATTCTCAATGCTACGCTATTCACAGGTCTCGCTTATTTATTCTTTAGTGCAGAGCAATATACTGCTAGTCAGCAACGCAATTTATTATTGGAAAATGAGAATAAGCAGTTACAAATTGACAGTCTAAAAGCGCGTATCAATCCGCATTTTTTGTTCAACACCTTGAATAATATGAACGCGCTCATTGTAAAGCAAGATGAACGCCTGCCACAATACCTTTCTAAACTCTCAGGCGTATTGCGCTATAGCATAGATGATGGCGCACAGGCGCAATTGCCCTTGAAAAAAGAATTCCAATATTTGCAGGATTACTTAGATTTAATTCGGATGCAAGAACCCGCTTCGGATAATATTGATGTGTATATCGAGGGCGAAAGCGAGAATTTGTACATTATTCCTTTTGTGCTAATGAGCTTGCTCGAAAATGCCGTGAAACATGGCGATTTGATGTATAATTCAGAAGGTTTTTTACATATCAATATCAGTACAGAAGAAGCTTTTGAATGCGAGATTTCTAATTCTTTTTCTTTAGCAGCAGCCAATAGTACAGGTGTGGGCTTGGATAATATCCGCAAGCAATTAGACTTGGTATATGGCGATGCTTATAGACTGGAAAGCAAGCAAAACGACTCGACCTATACGACCACATTGCGTATTGCACTATCTAAATTACAAGCAATATGATCTATAAATGCCTGATAGTAGATGATGAAAAACTAGGGCGCGATTTGATTGCTTCCTATTTAGCACACTTTCCTTATTTAGAGCTAGGTGGGCAATGTAGTTCGGCTATTGAAGCGGTGCAATTGTTATCGCAACAGGAGTTTGATCTTTTATTTTTGGACATCAATATGCCACAAATTTCTGGTATCGAACTCTTGCGTCAAAATCCGCGTTTGCCGCTTACTATTCTCTGCACCGCCTATTCAGAATATGCCCTTGAAAGCTACGAATTCGATGTGGTAGATTATCTCCTGAAACCTATCGAATTTATCCGCTTCTCCAAAGCCGTCGCTAAGGCAATGGAGCGATTGAATGCGAAAATTCCCAATCTAACCGAACCTAAAGTCGCGCCACCTGCATCTTTCTTCGTAAAATCCGATTATAAAAAAGTCAAAATCGTCACGGCGGATATTTTATATATCGAAGCGATGGAAAAATATATCCGTATTCACACCGAAAAAGAACGCGTACTTACTCTAATGTCCATGTCGAAAGTACTAGAGTTTTTACCTGAAAGTAGCTTTCTCCGCATCCATCGTTCTTACATTGTCAATACGAGTAAAATTGACATGCTAGAGGGAAATATGGTTATTATTGGAGAGGCTAAACTTCCGATTAGTAAGGCGAATCGGAAGTTGGTGCATGGGGTGTTGGATGTTTGATTTAGTATAAAACATTTCTCTTCTTTGATATTTTTATCGTCATCAAGAGTATTAATTACTTGAATACAAATACTCCCAAATTACTGGCTTTCATTACACTTATCAATGATACACATTGTATGTTGCTAGAGGTATGAAATATCTCTAGCTTCGACTCATGGTAAACGAATTTCTATTAAAAGAATTTGGTAATAGAATCCGAACATTAAGGATTCAAGCAAACCTTAGTCAAGAAAAGCTTTCCTTCAAAACAGGCTTTCACAGAACATATATCGGTATGATAGAAAGGGGAGAACGAAACATATCTCTTACCAATATAGCGGTCTTTGCAAAAGTATTTGGAATGAATATTTCTGAATTATTAAACTTTCAAGAACAGAACCCTACCCTAAATTTCAACTTGTATGAACTAAAAACAGAACGGTAATGTCAAGAAAACACTCATTTACAATAACGCTATCCAACAATGCTACCGAAAAGGAGGGAGAACGCTTTTTGCTAGAAAACCATACAGGATTTTTCAAAGTAGATTCTGATACTAAAAGGGAGTTATTGCAGCTCATAGAAGTTGATAGAAGATATCTGAGGTCTTTTGACCTAATTTATATACCTGATTTAGTTGGAGAAAAAATAGATCAAAATACCGTTGAAACTTACCTTGAAAACATAATTTTCATTGAACTAAAGACTACTAAGAAATACCTTCCAGAAAACCCCAAAGGGTTCTTCTTTGGAGCTACTGAAAATGAGTTCAATTTTGGCAAAATACTAGGCTCCAAATTTCGATTTTGTTTTGTCACTTTAAATCCGAAAGCCCCTTCTTTTGCTCTTTTAACGCTCGAAGAATTAGAGCAGATAATTAGATTGAAAAGAATTCAATATCAGATAAATTTATAACTCATTTGTAATTAATCATGCATCGAATACCTGTCATATTTCTCTTCATAATCTTCCTCTACACCTGCCAAAAAAGCAACACTAAAAAACAAAACCCACCCCCCAACATCGTCCTGATAATGGTAGATGACCAGGGCTGGGGCGATTTAAGTATCAATGGCAACCCAATTGTGAACACGCCCAATATTGACAAACTCGCTAAAGAAGGCTTGCAGTTCGAGCATTTTTACGTTGATGCAGTTTGCTCACCTACACGCGCAAGTCTTTTGACGGGACGCTATGCCGTACGTGGCGGCGTGTATAGCACCTCCGCAGGTGGCGAGCGATTGGATTTGAATGAAACGACCTTTGCAGAATATTTTCAGGATGCAGGCTACAAAACAGGCGCATTCGGAAAATGGCATAATGGCATGCAACCACCCTACCATCCCAATGCGCGAGGCTTTGAAGAATTTTATGGCTATTGTTCGGGACATTGGGGCAGTTATTTTGATGCCATGCTGGAACATAATGGCGAATTGGTACAATCCAAAGGCTATCTCACGGATGTATTGACGGATAAAATGTTGGAGTTTATCGAGACGAATAAAGACGCGCCTTTTTTAGCCTATTTGCCCCTCAATACACCACATAGCCCGATGCAAATACCCGATAAATGGTGGCAAAAATTTGAGGATGAAGGACTGCCCGAACATCGCTATAGCGATAGAGAAAACCTTGAACATAGTCGTGCTGCTTATGCGATGGCGGAAAATATAGATTGGAATCTTGGGCGAGTCATCGAACAATTAGAGGCTTTACAATTGACCGAAAATACGCTTGTCATTTACCTCTCTGACAATGGACCAAATGGCTGGCGATGGAATGCAGGCATGGAAGGCGTAAAAGGACACACCAATGAAGGCGGGGTGCGTTCGCCCTGTATGATGTACTGGAAAGACAAAATTGCAGCAGGGAAAGTCGTGCCTGAAATCGTAGCCGCGATGGATTTATTCCCAACTTTATTGGATATTGCAGGTATCGAAATGAACACGCAAAAACCAATAGATGGTGTAAGTCTAAAACCACTTATCCTAGATGAAAATCCCGATTGGAAAGCCCGTACTATTGTTAATCATTGGCGTGATAAAACGAGTGTACGCAGCCAATATTTTCGTCTCGACCATGAGAACGCGCTCTTTAATATGCGCGCTGACTTTGCTCAAACGAAAGATGTAAGTGCTGATTTTCCTAAAGTGAAAGCAGAGTTGGTAGCTGCTAAAAAAAAATGGCAAGCCGAAGTTTTAAGCGAACTGCCTGAAACAGATACACGCAGCTTTCCGCTTGGACATCCTGAGCATATGTACACCCAATTCCCTGCCCGTGACGGTATCGCGCATGGCAATATTCAGCGTTCCAATCGCTGGCCAAATTGTTCCTTTTATACCAATTGGACAAGTCCAAATGATAGCATTACTTGGGATGTAGAGGTGCTAGAAAAAGGCAAGTTTGAAGTATTACTATACCACACTTGCGAAGCAGAAAATGTAGGTACGCAAATGCAATTGAGCGCTGGAAATACAGCCATACAAGCCAAAGTTGAGGAAGCACACTCCCCTAGTCTACGCGGTGCGGAACATGACCGCATCCTTCGGGGCGAATCCTACGTCAAGGATTTTAAGCCATTGAGTATGGGTATCATGGAATTGCCAAAAGGAAAAATCACGCTCACCCTCAAAGCTTCAAATATACCTAGCGAAGCGGCGATTGATTTTCGATTGCTTGTGTTTAAGCGGGTGTGATGCTACTAAAACGCCTGCACCACCTCCTTAAACACCTTCCCAATAGGTAATTCTTTTGCACCAATTTCGACCACTTCTTTGGTATAGGAACGAATGTGTTGGCGATTGATAGCGTAGGACTTATGAAT
>JAHDCQ010000308.1 GCA_020629845.1 Saprospiraceae bacterium
TGGTTGGCGCATGATGTACCACAATGTGGCTACTGTCAGGCAGGACAAATCATGAGCGCGGCAGCCTTACTAAAAGATAATCCGAACCCCAGCGATGCAGAAATTGATGTTGCGATGAACGGTAATATTTGTCGCTGTGGCACATATACGCGCATTAAAGCAGCAATTAAAACGGCGGCGAAAGCCTAACATTCTCTCATTCAAAACTTGACATCCATCATGGCAACTATAAAAACAGCCGTCGGCAGACGCTCCTTTTTGAAATCCACCGTTTTGGCAGGTGGTGGTATGATGCTTGGCTTCAATTGGCTCGCATCTTGCCAATCGCAGCCCGAAGAAGAAATACTAGCGATGCCCGAAGAATGGTTTGAAATGAATGCCTACTTGAAAATAGGCGACAATGGCGTAGTCACCATCTTTGCCCCCAATCCCGAATTTGGGCAAAATGTTCGCACTTCCATGCCGATGCTAATAGCGGAGGAATTGGATTTAGATTGGAAGAAAGTCATCGTAGAACAAGCTCCTTATCATGCCGAAAAATTTGGCTTCCAGTTCACGGGCGGCAGTCGCGGTATCATGTCGAGGTGGGAACCCCTGCGTATGGTCGGTGCATCTGCGCGTCAGATGTTGCGCGAAGCCGCTGCCCAAACTTGGCAAGTACCTGTGGAGGAAATTACCACCGAATTGGGCGTTTTATACCATAAAGCAACAGAAAAATCAGCAGGCTATGGCGAAATGGCATCTGCTGCTGCAAAACTTCCAGTGCCAGCAGAAGTGGCATTGAAAGAAGTAGGCGATTTCAAAATTATCGGAAAGTCGCACAAAAATGTAGATGGAAAAGCCATCGTGACGGGCAAACCTATGTTCGGTCTCGACTATCAGGAGGAAGGAATGTTGATTGCCATGATAGAACACCCACCTGCATTTGGCATGACCCTGAAATCGGTAGATGCTGCTGCGGTGAAAGCCATGCCAGGCATCAAAGATGTAGTGACGATAAAAAGCTATAAAGACGGTTTCGAGAAAGCGGGCTTTGACACGAACGCCTTCCCTGAATTGGTGGCAATTGTGGGCAATTCTACTTGGGAAGTAATGCAAGCCAAAAAGCAGCTAAAAGTAGAATGGCAAAACTTTGAAACCTACTCAGAAACCGTGAAAGGCTGGCGAGGCGATGTGAAAACGAAAAATGTACCTGCGGGTTTGGAATCAACGGAGCGGCATAAGGAACAGATGGCAACATTGGCAGCCAAGCCGGGCAAAGTGGTACGTAAAGACGGCAATCCAGAAGCCGCTTTTAAGAATGCCGCAAAAGTGATAGAGCGTAGCTATTCCGCGCCCTTTTTGGCACACAACTGTATGGAACCCATGAATACCTTTGCACACGCGCAAGGCGATAAGATACGCATTGCTACGCCTGTGCAGATTCCAGGTGCAATTGTGCCAACGATTGCCGCAAGTTTGGACATTCCTGCCGAAAACATCGAAATGGAAATGACGCGCATGGGCGGTGGCTTTGGTCGTCGTGCTTATGGGCATTATATCATCGAAGCTGCCTTGATTTCAAAGGAAGTAAACGCGCCTGTCAAACTCATGTACACGCGCGAGGACGATATGACGAATGGCATCTATCGCCCAGCCTATCAAGCAACCTATCGCGCAGCTTTAGACGAAAATAATGAGCTAATTGCCTTCCATGTAAAAGCAGGTGGCGTACCAGAAAGTCCGTTATTTGCTGACCGTTTTCCAGCAGGGGCATTGGACAATTATCTTGCCGAAGAATGGTCAATTGATTCCAATATTACGATAGGTGCATTTCGTGCGCCGCGTTCCAATTTCATGGCAGGTGCAGAGCAATCGTTCTTGGATGAAGTAGCCGAAGCCGCAGGAAAAGACCCGATACAGTTCCGCTTGGATTTGCTAAAACGCGCCGAAGAAAATCCCGTAGGCGAAAAGAATGATTATGATGCGGCACGCTATGCAGGGGTGCTAGAACTGGTGCGAGAACAATCAAATTGGGGACAAGCAGATGGTAATTTGAACAGAGGTGTAGCGGCTTATTTCTGCCATAGCACTTATGCGGCACACGTCCTAGACTTGAGCGTGAACGATGGTAAACCCGTAGTGGACAAGGTTACTTGTGCAATAGATTGCGGCATAGTGGTTAATCCTGATGCTGCGAAAAACATGGCAGAAGGCGCAATTACGGATGGCATTGGCAATGCTTTTTATGGCGAAATGACATTCAAGGATGGAATGCCTGAAAAGCAAAATTTTGACAAATATCGCATGATTCGCATGAGCGAAGCTCCTAAGGAAATTGAGGTACATTTTGTCCAAAATGAAATCAAGCCAACGGGTATGGGTGAGCCGCCGTTTCCCCCAATTTTTGGGGCAGTTGCGAATGCGATGTACAAAGCAACAGGCAAACGCAGCTATGACCAGCCGTTTTTGGGCGATAAGCAGGTTTTGGGGTAACTGATGTATTTGAAACTAAGTACCAAGCCACAATTAGAGTATATTAAAATTTTGAGCTTATTTTTTTCTCTATTGAGGCGAAAAACACAGGCATAGCAGGGTTCTGGCGAGTATTTTCAACAAAAATAGAGGGAAAAAGAAGCCGAAATTTATATGCTATAATTGTGGCTTGGTACTTATGCAACAATAATAATATGAGGTGACATTCTCTTTGGAGGGTGTCACCTTTTTGTTTGCCAAAATTGCTTTTCCACTTTATAAAATATTTATTACATTTGCAACATTGTTGCATTTAATAAAAATGCGTAGTAATAGAAGAGCTAACAAAATAACAAATCAAAAAATGGAGCATAAAAAATTACCCGTCACCGTATTGAGTGGTTTTTTAGGCGCAGGAAAAACTACTCTACTAAATCATGTCCTACACAACAAGGAAGGTTTAAAAGTCGCCGTCATTGTCAATGATATGAGTGAAGTGAACGTAGATGCTTCGCTGGTAAAAAGTGAAAATGTATTCTCGCGTACCGAGGAAAAACTCGTGGAGATGAGCAATGGCTGCATCTGCTGTACCTTGCGCGAAGACTTGATGATAGAAGTAGAACGCTTAGCAAAAGAAAATCGCTTCGATTACCTATTGATTGAAAGTACAGGCATCAGCGAGCCAGTGCCTGTGGCGCAGACCTTTAGTTTTGTGGATGAAGAAAATGGTATTGACCTCTCCAAATGGAGCTATGTAGATACAATGGTGACGGTAGTGGACGCGCTCAATTTTTTTAAGGATTTTGGCAGCCCTGAAATGCTAGTGGATAGAAGCCTGACCGATATAGAGGGTGATTTTCGTACCATTGTCAATCTCTTGACTGACCAGATTGAGTTTGCCAATGTCATTATTATCAATAAAGCAGACTTGGTGACGAAGGAGACGATTGGTGTATTGACAGCAGCTATCCACAAGCTCAATCCTTCTGCAAAAATTATCACTTCTACCTTTAGCAAAGTAGCCCCTAAAGAAATCTTGAATACAGGGCTTTTCAATTTTGAAGAAGCGGAGCAAAGCGCAGGTTGGATAGAAGAACTCAACAAAGAGGAACATACGCCTGAAACGGAGGAATACGGTATCGGTTCTTTTGTCTATCGTAGTAGAAAGCCGTTCCATCCTGCTCGATTTTGGGGCTATATTCAACATTTGTTCCCATCTACGGTCATCCGAAGTAAGGGGCTTTTTTGGTTAGGCTCTCGCCCCGAACAAGCCTTATCTTGGGGACAAGCAGGAGGTTCATTGCGAGCAGATAGTGCAGGTGTTTGGTGGTGTAGTATGCCTTACGAGCAGCGAAGCCGTTATGTATCCTTTATAGAAAATCAGAAAGAAATCGAGTCCGATTGGAGCGCAGAATTTGGGGATAGAAAAAATGAAATCGTGTTCATTGGACAGGATATGGATGAAGCGCAAATCAAAAAAGAACTGAACGAATGCCTCATGACCGATGAGGAACTAGAAATGCACGATTGGAAAAATGGTTTTGCGGATGATTGGCCTGTGCAAAGGACGTATGCCTTGCAAAACTAAATAGTTCTCTAACAGTTTTTATTCTATGCAAAGAATTCCTGTTCAGTTAATTACTGGTTTTTTAGGTGCAGGTAAGACCACTTTTCTCAATCATTTCATTCAAGCACGTCCAAATGAACGCCTTTTTGTCATCGAGAATGAAGTGGGCAAAGTGAATGTAGATTGTGAATTGGTAATGGGTGGCGTAGAAGACATCGCTGGATTGACGGCAGGCTGTCTATGTTGTTCTCTATACGATGAACTTTTGGACGTACTAGAAGAAGTGAGTATGCGAAGAGAAGAATTTGACCGCTTAGTCATTGAAACAACAGGCGTGGCAGACCCTTCTTCCATCATACAGACTTTTTTGGGCAATCGCGGTGTGGAACGCGTATTTGAGTTGCAGCAAGTTATCTGTCTTACAGATGCCGCTTATGTGGAGGAAAATATAAATGCCACAGATGAAGCACGAAGACAATTAGTAAGTGCCGATGTAGTTTTGCTCAATAAATGCGACCAAGTGAGCGAAGCCGAAGTAGAGGAATTGGTACAAAAGCTGAATAATATTCACCCAACAGCCACTATTTTTTGTGGCGAGCAAGGTGTTTTTCCAATAGATGAGATTCTCAAAGTGCAAGCTTTCCACGATGAACGCACCACACAAGTTGCTCCCACTTTACCCAAATCCACTCATCGGCATAATGATATTACGACCTTTACATTGACTTTTGACCGTCCCTTTAATCTTTCTTCGCTGGCGCAAGAATTGGTGAAACTCACTAAACTCTATCGGCATCAAGTCTATCGGATTAAAGGCATTATAGCCGTCAATACTACGCCTACACGTGTTATCGTCCAATCGGTGCGCGATTGTTTTATTCTCTCTGACGGCCCGCTGTGGGAGCCTGACTCCAAACGGATTAGTCATATCGTTTTTATCGGTAAAGACGTGGAACGAAAAGCGATTGAGAAGATGTTGAGTCGGCATTTGCTTAAGTCCTAATACTCTTCTGCACCTCTTAAAATGTAGTTGAAGTGATTCACATCCGATTCGTTGAGATAGAGCTTCCCTTTGAAAGTAAGGCGTTCATCCATTTGGTAGCGACGAATTTTCTTAGGCTTAATCCAGAGTTCAACTATAGTTTCAGGGCCTGCATTGCCACAAAAATAGCAAGAAGCATAAGGGTTCTTAGAAAGAATGAATGCTTCATTTGCCGCATCCAAGGGAATGAGGTAGCCCGTAACCACTACCTTTTTGCCATTGAGGGCGGTCGGTTTTTCACCAAAGGTTGGAGCTAAGTAGCTTGTACCATATTCTTCAAAGTATTTGGATTCGTATTCCACATCCGATAATATATCCCAAGTCAATTTGGTTTGTGCAAAGGCAGTTGTACTGAATAGTAATGCAAAAAATAAGATGACTGCTTTCGAGCAGCGAAGTGAGCAAAGTGATTTTAACAACATAATTATAGATTAGAGTATGAGCAAAGAATCAGGAATACTGAGTTTTTCCAAGCGTGCTGCAATAGAAGACAGACTGTCCTTAAATTCTTGTTGAATCAAAAGCATATCTTCCGAAGAAACTTCTAAAGCAGTTCGGCCATGATTATGACTACAATTATGATGGCCAGCATGATCAAGTCCTGGCACTTCGACATGGTTTTCCTCCCAAAAAACATAGCTGCTCTCCAATTGTGTGATTTCTTGTAAAATCCGATTTTCTTCAGGACTTAAATCTGTTTGCTTTTGCTGCAACTGTTTTTTTACCGTAAAAACTTTTTCGAGTGCAGGTTTGATTTTTTCATCCATTTGTACTGCTTCCAGATGAATTTGACCAGCTTGTTCTAGTACTGCATCGTGCTTATGTTGATGTCCGCAAGCCGCAAAACATATACAAAAAGCAAGGGAAAAAATATTTTTTAACATCACTATATAATTTTCGACTCTTTGACAATTTTTGCAAGATGGACGGGCGAGCTTAGAGTCTAATGTCATCAACTTAAGACGGTTCATC
>JAHDCQ010000309.1 GCA_020629845.1 Saprospiraceae bacterium
GATAGAATTGTATTCTTATTCGATCCGAATAGTTCTACAAGCAATACGTATTATTACGACAATTTTGAGAAGTACTGTACGGATGAACGCGGCGTTTGTTTAGCAGAGTTTCAGATGGTACCAACGATGACTGAATGGGGCTTATTCCTCTTTGGCTTAATCATGGTAAATCTGGGCTTAGTTTTCATTTATAAAAGAAGAGAAGCACTTAATTTCCAATAGTGCAATTGAGTAGTAAGGGAATTTGTAGAAAATAAGCTACCAAATTTTGCGAAGCTATTTTTTCTTTAAGCAAGGCAAAAAACGTAGGCATAGCTGGTTCTGTCGAGGCTTTTTAACGTAGCATAAAGGAAAAAGAGCAAGTAAAATTGGTAGGTTATATTTTACAAGTTCCCTTATAAAATCAAAAAGCTCAGTTACTGCTGTAACTGGGCTTTTTGTATTAGAGTTTTAATCCAAATTGGTATGCTTCCAATAAAATGCCATTCACATCAACGTCTTGTAGATTGGAAAGCACAATCACACCAATATCATTGGACGGATTAAAGCCTACTTCTGTAGATACTCCTTGTTCAGAGCCATTGTGTCCCCAAATGCTTTCATCCGCATCTAGCATAAAGGCATGCAATCCCATAGTGTCATCAAGGTTCGGGATTTGTGATTTCAACATTTCACTCACTGTGCTTGTATCTAATAATTGCTGATTGTTGAATGTACCTTCTTGAGCAAGTGCGCTCAGGAATTTCATCATATCTCTTGCTGTCGAACGAAGTGCTCCATTGGGATAATCCGCAAAAGTATAATGCTCAATCGCTTCGTATTCCCCACTTGCATACTCATAGGGATTCACCAGCGTTTTGTTGGATTCCAAAGCTGCATCTAAACTCCAATAGGTATCGTTCATGTTTAAGGGCTGGAAAATATGCTCCCTACAATAATCCGTAAAATCTTGATTGGAAATTTCTTCTACCAATACCCCAATTAAGGCACTTGCCATATTGGAATAATCATGCTTTGAGCCAGGGGCGTAATTATAAAAGTTATCCGAAGCATTGTAGTATTCGCCACTTGGCACTAAGTAAGCTTCCATATATGCTCCCAATTCCAATGGACTATCTTTGCCATAGGAGTAAAAAAGTTCTGCATTTGGTCCATCTTCTATAGCGGAAGTATGCGTGAGCAACATTCGGAAACTTATCGGTCTGGACTGATTGGGGATGACTACATCGAAAGGCAAATAATCATTTATATTATCATCTAAATCAAATTTGTCATCTTCGTATAATTGGAGAAGTGCGGTGCCCGTCACCATCTTTGACACCGAAGCCATCAGAAAAATATCATTTTGAGTTAATGCTTTGCTATTTTCGACATCGGATTGTCCTAAATAGTGTTCATATAAGATTGTTTCTCCCTCAAAAATCAGCACCGATAAAGCTGGACTATTTTGATCATCTAGTGTTTCTTCTAAATATGCATCAAAAGCTTCCGTGTTGTTGATGACTAAAGGTTCATCGTCGCAACCCAAAAGGCTTATTAGTACAATAGCGTAAATTAGGCCTATATTCTTCATGTTTTGCTTATTTTTTACCTGCATCTTTATTCCAAAAGGCTCTTATTTCATCATATTTTGCATCTACTTTTCCTTCCTCATCTTCGCAAGCTTCGTTTACGGTCATCAACGCGCCCCATAGCCCTGTATAGGCTTTGATGGATTCCATAATTTTGAGGGCATCCGCACATGCAATGCGTGTGTCATGCACCATTTTAGTTGCGATGTCAAGTATGCTTGCTAATAAAGGATGCTGGTAGTTGGCTTGTATTTCTTGTAAAATAGCTTCCAGTCTATCGGTGCTTACATGCGCCCGTTCGCTATGTGGAATGCGCGCTATTTCATCTATAATTTGAAAAACGGAATTATCCGATAGTTGGATTGCTTCCTCTATCAATGCTGACGTTTTGGAGCGGTCATTATATGGAAAACGACAATCAATTTTAGCGTAGAATAGTTGTTCTGCTCTAGTCATGCATGTGCAATTTCATCATTATATCTATTTGTTCATCATCGCCTAATGTAAAGATGTGTTTATCAAATGCTTGAAAACCATTTTTTTGATAAAAGCGAATGGCTCTTGGGTTTTCTTCCCAAACACCTAACCACATATAATCAACGGCTTTTTGCTTTGCAATTTCAGCAGCTTTCTCATAAAGGAGCTGTCCAATTTGTTGCCCATGAAATTCTTTTAGCACATAAATGCGTTCAATTTCAAGTGCGTTTTCGTGCTGTAGTTCCGTTTGGGCTTGCCCGAAATTAATTTTTAAATAGCCAATAATTTTATCATCCATGAAGGCGAAATAGAATTCCGAATTTTCGTCCACTAATTCGCCCCTCATCTTTTCCATTGAAAATGCCCGATTTAAATAATCTTGCATATTTGCCTCCGTATTCGCAGCAGCGAAGCTTTCAAAAAAGGTTTGCCTACTGATTTTTTGTAGCTGTTCGATGTTTTCAGGAGCCACTTTTTTTATAGTCGCATTTCTCATACAAAATGGAAAATCTAAGAAGCCAATTCACATGTTTGGAATGCGAGATAAATAAATGTAGATTCTTGAGAGAGAGAGAGTTTGTTCTCAGTTTGGGCTTTGAAACGCGCATAAATGTTGATATTTTCAGCGTTTTAAAGTGTAAAATGAGGGCAAAATATCCTATCAAGAATCGATAGTTATTTATTTCGTATTCCTTTTACAAAATTCACTTATCAAATTACGACAAATGAACTTATAAAGCCCAAAAAAATCTACTACTTTTGAGCCTCAATAAATAAATAAGATGCAAACCAGACAACATATCATAGAACAAGCGTGGAACAATCGTGACCTCCTCGCAGCACCCGAAACGCAAATCGCCATTCGGGAAGTGCTAGAAATGCTCGATAAAGGCCAAGTCCGCGTAGCCGAACCAACACCTGACGGCTGGAAAGTAAACGAATGGATAAAAAAAGCGGTTATCCTCTATTTTCCGATTCAGCAAATGGAAACGCTGGAGGTAGGCATGTTTGAATTCCATGATAAAATCCCGCTGAAGCGCAATTATGCCGAACTTGGTGTGCGCGTTGTGCCACATGCCATAGCGCGACATGGCGCATTCCTAGAGTCAGGCGTGATTATGATGCCGAGCTATGTCAATCTAGGTGCGTGGGTAGGTAGCGGCACGATGGTAGATACTTGGGCGACGGTAGGTTCTTGCGCGCAAATCGGACGCAATGTACATTTGAGCGGCGGAGTAGGTATCGGAGGGGTGTTAGAACCCTTGCAAGCTACGCCCACTATCATCGAAGATAATTGCTTTATTGGTTCACGCAGCATTATCGTAGAAGGGGTACAAGTAGAGCGAGAAGCAGTATTGGGCGCAAACGTAGTCATCACCCAATCCACCCGCATCATTGATGTGACAGGCGACGAACCCGTGACTTACAAAGGACGTGTGCCAGCCCGTTCGGTAGTGATACCAGGCACCTATACCAAAGAGTTTCCAGCAGGTACGTATCAGGTAGCTTGCGCGCTCATTATTGGGAAACGCAAAGAAAGTACTGATAAAAAAGTATCGCTCAACGAAGCCTTGCGCGAACATAGCGTAGCGGTTTAAACGGTGGACGGCCACTTCGTTGAACGGTAGACGTGTGTACATCTTCGATGTACTGGACGGAAAATTTGCTAAAAGCTAATTTTTATTTCCGTCGAGGCGAAGCCATACGTCCACCGTCAGCCGTTGGCCGTAAAAAGAAAAAGATGCGTTTTTTACATACATCGGATTGGCATTTGGGGCAGAAGTTTATCTATCATGATAGGCGCGCCGAGCATCAGCAAGCATTGGAGTGGTTGCTGGAGACCATTCGTATGCAAAAAATTGACTGCTTGCTCGTGTCGGGCGATATATTCGATATTGGGAATCCACCGAATTACGCGCGGAAGCTCTATTATCAGTTCCTGCGGCAAGTAGCGGAAACAGGCTGTCGGCATGTAGTGATTACGGCGGGCAACCACGACTCACCTGCCATGTTGGATGCCCCGAAGGAGTTGTTGCAATTGTTCAATATGCACATCGTGAGTCGGGCTAATGTGGAGGATGTGACCCAAGAACTCATAGAATTGAAAGATGCCAAAGGCAAGCTAGAAGCAGTCATTGCTGCCGTACCTTTCCTGCGCGACCAAGATGTGCGAAAAAGTGTATCGGGCGAAACAGGACTAGAGCGAGTACATGCTATTCGACGCGCCATTCGGACGCATTATGCAGCAGTAGGGGAGGCAATGGAAGTCTATGCGAAGAAGAGTGTACCCTTGATAGCGATGGGACATTTATTTGTAAAAGATGCCCTTGTATCTGCGAAGCATGATAATATCTACATTGGTGATACAGCGAATATTGAAGCGAGTGAATTCCCAGAGGTGTTTGATTATGTAGCTTTAGGACATATTCATCGCCCACAGGCATTGGACGAAGCGGGGCGTGTGCAGTATTCGGGTTCTATTATACCGCTTAGTTTTTCGGAGACGAAGGATGAAAAAGTGGTGAAAATTTTGGACTTTAAAAAGCGTAAATTCAAGCTAGAAAGTATAGCTATTCCTACTTTCCGCCGCTTAAAGACGGTGAAAAAAACGAACTTAGAGGAAGTAAAAGCACGCTTGCAAACCTTAGCTGAAGACTATAAAGAAGGCTTGCCCGTGTGGGTAGAAGTGGTGCTAGAAAGCGATAAAGCCGTGCCTGACTTGGATATTCAATTGAGCGAATGGACAGTGGATATGAATCTCGAAATTCTGAAAATTCGTACCACCCATCAATACCAAAGCCTAGATGCTGCATTAGAAAATCTCAGCCTACAAGACCTCGAACCCATTGAAGTTTTCCAGAAAAAGCTCAATCAAACCAATCTTTCGGATAGCGAACGCTCGGATTTAGTGGATACCTTCAAGGAGTTACAGGCTTGGATGGGCGAGCAGGATTGATGTTGTGAGCCTCTACAACTTATCCAACTGCTCCAAAAACCATCGCTTTTCAATCAAGGGGTTGGCTGCCATGATTTCTTGCCGTAGTTTTTCTTTTTTTGCTTTATCGTAAGGATTTACGCGGAGGAGTTTTTTTACGTATTTGATGAGGTTGTTATAAGGACGCTTATAAATATTGGTAATATCTTTTTTGCGTTTTACAAATACGGCTGCACTTTCCAATAGCGACTCTAGGGCTGGAATTTCTTTAAGTTCATAATACATTTTAATGAGCATCACTTTTCCATTAAGGTTGATAAGGGTATCCTTGAAATCGTACTGAGTGAGTAATCGCATGGCGGTATTGTAGTCTTTCTTATTATACAAAATCATACTTCGACTTAAGTTAGCATAATCATCTCTATGACGGGGGTCAAGATACTGTTGATATTCATCTGTAAATTTTTCTAACCAATCGAATTCTTTCAAATAAGAACCGGCTGTTACGATGTTTCTGAATAAAAACCTATCAATTGTTCCATCGACAATGAAGACTTTTCGCTTAATACCTTCTTTATAAAGCTCAAATACTTGTGGTATGAACTCTCGCTTACCTTTATTCATCTGTTCGATGCAGTAATTTACCGCCATTAAGTATATATCGGTTGCTTCTTCATTAGAAAATAAATGTGCATACTGTGCCGATAATTCTTTTACCTTATTGAAAGATTCTTCATCTGTATCTAAAGTAGTAGATATTTTATATATGTAATAGTATATAGAAATTGCAGGAGTATCTAAGAGGTCACGCTCAACTATATGTTCTATTATTCCTGATAAAATACCAATATCATATTCCACTTTATAGACTTTTTGGTGGGCAATCATTAAGCAGGCTTGCTTTAGTTTACTCGTTATAAATGTTCTATCAAGGGTATCTGATATTTCTTGTAGGTTCATCTTAGCACTTCGTTGCTGACTTTCTTCTAAGTATTCATATTTTTCTTGTAAAATAGATAATTCTTTCTTGAAATAATCTTCATCT
>JAHDCQ010000310.1 GCA_020629845.1 Saprospiraceae bacterium
CGTCTCTCTTCTCTCAATGAAGTGGTCTCTTTTCTCTCCTCTGCTAAATAGTTACTTTACAAGTACGAATAGCAATGCCAATGCTTTCTAATTCATTTGAATTGGCATAAAAATGTCTGAGTTTACTTAAGTGTGTTGTGTGTAGAAAAATAGTCAGGTTTACAAAGATAAAATATTAGATAAGACTGGGAGTGTTCATTTACCTTTTCTGAAGTAAAAAATGCTTCAAAACCACTTCAAAGTTATCCGAAAAAAACAAAAAAAACAAAGGGGGCAAATTAAAAAAATAGCACACTTTATAAGGTTATGCCTATCTGATTTTTATTATGTTGAATCATGGATAATTAGCAGAAGAGAGCAGCTATATTCTTTATGGTTCTCTATCTCTGCACTCTTCTCTCATTAAGCCGTAGCTTCCCGTACTAAATCTCGAAATTTTACTGGGCCAAGGCCTGATATGCCTTTAAGCTGATCTATTGAAGTAAATTGGAGGAATCGTTGTCGTTGTTCTAAGATACGCTGCCCAACTTTTCGTCCTACGGTACTATGTGCAGCTAAAGTAGAAACATTTTCCACTTTATTTAAATAATTCAGCACTTTAGTCGCAGCGTCTACAGTTACCCGTTCTCCTTTAAAACGGGCCGTATTTCGCTTGAAAGTAGTGGATGGTTTGGTGTTTTTTTGTACAGCTTGCATGGGTATCAAGCCCGCTTTTGGACGTAAATTCCGTTTTCTGAATACGCGCTTGCCAGTTTGGGTAGTAGTAGTATTGAATAGAATTGATTTATTCATAATTAAAATTCGGTACTTGCATGTTAGAAGCTGTTTTAAAAGCTTCTTAGAATTTGTGTTTCTTACTTAGGTTAGACGTGTCATAAGCCCAAAAGTACATATTATTCATTCCTAAAATGTTAATTTTTGATTTTGCCCACTTTAAAACCAATAAAATAGAAGGCTAAACTTCTAAAAACGTAGATTTTACGTATATTGCCCGCGAATTAAGTTATGATAAAATATCATCACACCCATGTCGATTACATCTCTCTTTTACTATTATGAAATAGTAAAATTTGGTACTTGAACACTCAATTTTTCTTCGCGTGTATATAGAAGCTAAAAAATGGTAAGCATGTGAAGAGAAATACCAAATTTTGGAACACCATTTCTAGTTCACTATTTTCTCACTATTGATTTTAAATTCACACACGCAGCTAATATGCGCTTTTGCGTCTGTAAAAGAGATTTCAATGTAAAGCCGATATGAGACAACGATTTTTACTTATATTTTATACCCTTTGTTTATTATCTTTCTTTCAATGTACGGAAGATAAGCTTGCAAATCCACTAGATGTAGAATTGAATGACCGTCTAGTGAGTCTTTCTGCTACAGGAAATGTTAGTGATTTTGAAATTCCTGATGACGGGGATTATGCTAGTATACCACAAGATCCACAGAATCCTATCACTGCAGATAAAATCAACTTAGGTAAAATGTTATTTTTCGAGACAGGACTAGCACTAGCTCCTGCTCGTCCTTATAATGCAGGTACTTATTCCTGCGGCTCGTGCCATATTCCTACGGCAGCATTCACAGCGGGTGCAGTACAAGGCATTGCTGATGGTGGAGTTGGTTTTGGCGATAATGGAGAAGGCAGAACGGGCATTCAACTCTATGAGCCTTCCGAAATGGATGTGCAAGGTCGCCGACCACTTAGTATGTTGAATACTGCTTTTGTGACCAACACTACTTGGAGTGGCAAATTTGGTGGTGGATTTGCAAATGAAGGCACGGAACATCTCTGGCATTTAGACCCTGCTACGGAAGTGAACTTCTTAGGCTTACTTGCTATGGAGAGTCAAGTTATTGAGGGCTTTGAGCTACATCGTATGGTCATCAGTAAAGAAGTAATGGATGACTTGGGCTATACTAAATATTTTGATGATGCCTTCCAAGATATTCCTGAGCGCGAACGCTACACGCGCAAATATGCGAGCTTTGCCATTTCTGCTTATCTTAGAAGTCTACTCACCAATCAAGCACCTTTCCAAAAATGGGTAAAAGGCGATATGCAAGCCATGAGCGACGCTGAAAAGCGCGGTGCATTGGTATTTTTTGATAAAGCGGGCTGCTATAAATGTCATAAAGGACCAGCATTGAACGCTAATGAATTTTACGCACTCGGAGTGAAAGACCTCTACGAAACTGGTTTGGCTTTTGATACTGACGAAAGCGACAAAGCAAAATTCGGGCGCGGTGAATTTACAGGCAATGAAGAAGATTACTATAAATTCAAAGTGCCTCAACTCTACAACCTAAAGGAAGCTCCCTTTCTATTTCACGGTAGCAGTATGCATACCCTTCGGGAAGCAGTAGAATATTTCAATGATGGTATTCCAGAAAACCCGAATGTGCCTGCTTCGCAAATTGCGCCACACTTTAAGCCCCTATACCTAACGGAACAGGAGATTGATGAACTTACGCTTTTCCTAGAAAAAAGCCTCTACGACCCTGTGGATAGACATGTGCCTGAGTTTGTATTGTCGGGTAATTGTATTCCAAACAATGACCAAATCTCACAGCGCGACCTAGATTGCAACTAAGGCAATGTAGAACCGCAGAAGGAGCAATGTAAAATGTAGAAGTACAATTCACTGAAAGCGAAATTTTGAATTCCTTCTACATTTTACATTGGCAACTTTACATTCTATATTGAATTCTACATTGCATCATATTCATACAAGCGCAAGTCCTCTATAATATGGATGAGTTTTTTCGCATAGCGTTTATCTGTAGCGTAACCTGCTTTGCGTAAACCCTGCGCCCATGCTTTATAATCGCGCTTATCCAAGCGATAGAGTGATTGGTAACGCTCTTTTTGTAGCAATAGACTATGTGCGCGATAGCTTTCCCAAGCCGTTTCGTACTTACGAAAAAAGTCCTTATGCGAATCATCGGAGAAGTTGGAGCAATGCCCTTTTTTGCACTTCTTCGAGAAGCATTTTATGCCAAAATGATTATTATTGTTGGCTGCTAATCGGCTTTTGCCTGCATTGCTTTCCAATAAGCCTTGCGCCAGCGTAATACTCGCTGGAATGCCGTATTTTTCCATTTCTGCCTTTGCTACTCGCGCGAAGCGTGCTACATATTGATCTTGCTGCTTGCGCTTGACATCTAGCACACCTACGGTATTGCTCCAAGCGGCGGTTTTTGCCTTTGGCGAATGGGAGTCGTGCGGACTCACATTTGCTGCCATAGAAGTGCTAGGCGTGAAACCATTTTTTAGACTAATCTGGAAAGACACATCCTTTTTCAGTAGCAAAAAAGCTAAGAAACCGATGATTACGCCTCGAAACCAATACTGCTGCACCCACTCTAAAATGCGATGTATTTGGAGGCGAGAGGATAGGACATACGTCCCTTTTGTTTGTGCCAAGACCTTTGGCACAAGCTTGTTTTGTAGATTGTTTAACATGGATAAAAAATTTGTTGATGGTGGTCAATCTTTGACATAGGAATCTAAGGTCACTTAGTGCTTGCTAAAGACCAAAGACCAACTGCTAAAGACTACCCAAAATACTTCTTGTAGCTTATCAAGGAGGTGGGTAATTTTTCTCCACAAAGGGAATACTCTAACCTCAACCTGACACACTATGACTACTCGCAAGGTGCAGCAAAAATTGATACGACGCAAGCATTTTTTTTGTACGTACTGTGGATAAGTGGGTGTGAATAATAGTGGAAATTGGAGCGGTGCTGTTGAAAGCTCCGAATGTTTAAAGAGGCACTACGGTCAAAAGTGTGGGTACGCTCAACTTGATTCAATCAATTCAGCGTACATTTTCTGTTTTATACGTATTCCCTCCAATGGAACGCGTTCCATTGGGACAAAAAAGAATGACCCACACTTTTCACCGTAGAGCCAAATAAGGAAATATCCCCTTGTTTAGAAATATTTGGATGGATAATCATAAATCCAATACGATTAAAAAATATGTAGAAGCATATAAAGCCCGAAACCGATTGAAAGGCGAAGAATAATTTCCCTCTATTTTGAGATAAAATTACTAGGCCTAGATATAAATTCTATCTAAATCAAAATTAACAAGCTGTTAAAACCCTCCTAAGAAAATCTAAAAAAAGAAAAATCAAGGGACTACCCTACTCTCCTCGCAAACTATACCAACGCTATATCGAAGCTAAGGTATGGAAAAGCAACAAGCCCTTTTATTCGATATAGCAATTATCAATTTTTCTAAAAAAAGGAAGTATCTAATGAAAACATTTTTCAAACTCACACTTTGTTTAGTGCTGTGCTTAACAATGCACACCCTAAACGCCCAAGTAGGCATCAACACCGATGGTTCAATCGCAGACAATAGCGCGATGCTAGATGTAGAAAGTACGACCAAAGGTATGCTTATTCCGCGCATGACTAGCGCACAACGTACCGCTATCAGCAGCCCAGCAGCAGGCTTATTGGTGTATGATACGACTACTGACGGTTTTTGGTTTTATGACGCTGGCTGGCAAAGCCTTACAGGTAGCGATGAGGTGCTTTGGGAAAAAAGTGGCGCACATATCGTAAACAAGAATTTAGCAACGACCAAAGTAGGCATTGGCACTAGCCCAAGTGCGAAATTGGATGTAGCATTCAATGATGTTGCCATGCCAAGCATTCGTGGAGTAGGCGGTAGCAATATTGCTATTCTCGGCAAAAGTAGTGATGGTGCAGGCATCTCTGGAGAAAGTACAAACGACTTCGGTATCATAGGAACAAGTGCCAACAATGATGGCATATATGGATATAGCTCCAATAATGACGGCGTATATGGACAAAGCTCAAGTGGCAAAGGGATACGGGGACTAAGTATCACAGACGATGGTGTATATGGCTTTAGTACAGATAAATATGGAGTACAAGGAAAAAGCCAGAATGAACATGGTGTATATGGGGAAAGCAATACGGAATCAGGCGTGTATGGAACAAGTACGGCAATCGCAGGGACGCTTTATGCCGCAGGCGTATATGGAGATAGTGATGATGTCATAGGTGTTTTTGGGCTTTCTGATGATGATGTAGGCGTAGAAGGCTATTCCGATAAATCCTATGGTGTATGTGGGGAAAGCCACGATAAAGATGGCGTGTATGGGAATACAAGTGATTCCAATCGCTATGCAGGCTACTTTAATGGCGATGTCTATACTACAGCTATGTACCAATCTTCGGCACGCAAACTAAAACAAGACGAGCAGAAACTAGGGGATGCACTTACACTAATCGGAAAACTACAGCCTAAGAGCTATGCCTACAAAACAGGCAACTACCGCAGTCTCAACCTTCCAAAAGGCAGACGCTATGGCTTCATTGCCGATGAAGTGGAACAGGTATTGCCACAATTGGTAAAAGCTGCCGATACCGAACTCTTCGACTTGGATAAATATGAGCGGGATCGCAAAGCAGCAGAGGCAGCAGGCAAAGATGCGAATAAAGTTAGGAAAGAGGTGTCAGAAGTGCTAGAGTTTAAAGCGGTAAATTATACCGAATTGATACCAATTCTAGTAGCAGCCGTACAAGAACAGCAAGCAGAAATAGCAGACTTGAAACAATTAATCCATAATCTACAAAACGATTAATCATGACTATCAAACACTATTTTTTCCTACTCTTATTTGCCTTGCCTTGTCTTTTAGAAGCACAAAACCATATCGTGATAGACAATGGTAGTTTTGTGCGCCTTTCGCATAGCAATTATGTCACCTTCAACAACACTAAACTCCACAATGAAGGCACGCTTAAAGATGGTTCAGGCACAGTGATTATGATGGGAACAGGCAGCAAAGCACAAGCTAGTATAGGTGGCAGTGGAACAACAGACTTATACAATCTTGAAATTGATAAAACTGCCAATGATGCTCAATTGCTTGGCAATATAGAAGTAGAACGGCATGTAATTATGTCCAGCGGAAATTTGGACTTGAATGGCTATCAACTTAAATTTGGCTACGCTCCAAATAGAGGAATTATAG
>JAHDCQ010000311.1 GCA_020629845.1 Saprospiraceae bacterium
TCATTTTTAACGCTGCCATTCAGAAAAAGCAGCCAATAGTAGCGGAAAGTATTTAGATTCGACTACTTAAAAGTAATAATATTTCGCTTAATCCCGCATCTCTTCAACATTTAACAGTCAAAATAACGACAGCATGGATTTTAAAAACAATACATCTTTAGCATTCTCGTTTTTGTGAGTATCTTAGCTTGGCTTTACATTCGATTTAAAAACGAATTGTAATTATTTAGAGCAGAGAAGAGAGACCATTCGCTTCGCTCATTGAGAGAAGAGAGATGGGATGTAATACCAAAGAACACTAGGGAATGAAGAGGAAAACACTTGTCCCTCTCTATTCTCTCAGTCCAAAGGACGGTCTCTGTTCTCACCTCTAAATAGTTACAACGAATTAATTTATCTCAGAGCTGCTTAAACTATGAAACGAACACTCTACACGCTGATTTTAATTTTCTTGGTATTGCCTCTATTTGGACAACACACTCAACAATCGGTGTTAGGTGATGGCGAAATCTATAAGGTGACTATTACAGAAACAGGTGTTCATCGCATTACAGCAGATTTTTTAAGTAGTCTAGGTGTAAATCTTAGTGAAGTAGACCCGCGTAACATTAGTATTTATGGTAATGGCGGTGGAATGTTACCAGAGTTAGTTGGTGCAACACGTGCAGATGACCTCATAGAAAATGCGATACAAATAGTAGGTGAAGAGGATGGGCGATTTGATAGCGGTGACTATATATTATTTTATGCAGAAAACGCAGACAAGCAATACTACGATGAAGAAAATGAACTATTCCGAATTTCTAAGAATGTATACGACACTAAAAATTATTATTTCTTAAAAATTCAGACCGCTCCTGGCAAACGCATCGAAGAGCAAGCAAGCATTAGTAGTACCGATTATAGTACGACTAGCTTTGATGCTATCGTGCATCTCGAAGATGAAAAAGTAAACCTCTTAGATGCCTCTATAGATGCACAAGGTTCGGGCAGAAATTGGTATGGCGATCAATTCAAAAATATTTCAAGCTATACCTATAATTTTAATTTTCCTAATATTATATCAGGTGAAGTCGTAAAAATATACGCTTCTTTAGTGGCCCGCAATCAAAGCAATTCGCGCTTTAGTATCGTTGTCGATGAAGAAACTTTTGAGAGCAGTTTGATTCAAAACACCTCTGGTTCGTTCCGTGAGCCATCCAGTCGTACATATGCAGCAGCAGGCACCCTCGAAGGCAATTTCAAAGCTACTACAGATAATATCGCTTTAGAAGTAATTTATACTGGAACGGAAGCTTGGCTCGACTTTATTACGCTGAATGCACGTCGCACTTTACGCCTCGACAATGAACAACTATGCTTCCGCGACCAGACAGCTAAGAATCATTTACACACTACCTATGAGCTTCAAAACATGACTGCCAATGCCCAAATTTGGGACATTACCAACCCTTTACAACCTAAGTTGCAAAGAGTGGACGGCAGTAGTTTTGGAGCATCCAATGAAGCGACAGAATTTGTAGCATTTACTACTGATCAAACCTTAGCTCCTATTGCAGGACAACGCATCGCTAATCAAAATATACATGCCCTAGAAAATTCTGAACTGATTATTCTTTTCCATGAGCGATTCACAGAGGCAGCCGTACGCTTAATGGAACATCGCAGAACATACTCCAATTTAATTGCCGACACCGTACGCATTGATTTACTTTACAATGAATTCTCTTCTGGACGACAAGACCCGACAGCAATTCGAGATTTTGCGTATATGCTTCATCAACGCAACCCGAACTTTAAATACTTGCTCCTCTTCGGAGACGGGTCTTTTGATTATAGAAACCTCAATGAAATACCTGATGAGCAAAACTCCAACTTCATCCCGGTATTCGAGACGGAATACTCCCTTTCTCCATTAGAGTCTTATCCATCTGATGATTATTATTGCTTACTAAACGAGGAGGAAGGCGGTGACTTGCGAGGTAATTTAGAGATTGCTATTGGTAGAATTCCTGTAAAAACAATCAGAGAAGCAAATCAAGTAGTCTATAAAATTATCGCTTATGATACTGCTCCTGAAAGCTTGGGCGATTGGCGCAATCGCTTGGCATTTATAGCAGATGACCAAGACACTAATCTACATTTTCGTCAAACGGACGGTATCGCCAAACTTCTGGAAGAAGAACGCAATAATTACAATCAAGATAAAATTTACTTTGATGCCTTTCCACAAGTTTCCACTTCGGGCGGAGAAGGTTTTCCACTTGCTACGGAAGCCTTACATCAAACGATGTTTAAAGGAGCGATTGCAGTTAATTATCTAGGACATGGCGGCTCAAAAGGCTGGGCGCAAGAGCGCGTACTTGACCGCGATAGAGGTGATATACGTTCTTGGACAAATTTTCATCGCCTGCCTGTATTCATAACCGCCACTTGTTCGTTCACAGGCTACGATGACCCCAATCAAGTAACTGCAGGTGAAGAAGTACTACTTAATCCAGTAGGTGGCGGTATAGCCTTATTTACTACTGTACGTGCTGTATTTGCCACCTCCAATGAACAATTAGTACGTGCTGTATTTGATACTATGCTTTATCGGGTAGAGGGCGAACGTCCAACGCTTGGTGAAATTATGCGAATCGCCAAGAATAAACCAGGTATTGCTGGAACATCAAATAGTCGAAAATTTGCCCTTATCGGTGATCCTGCTTTACAGCTTGCTTTACCTAAATATAATGTAGTAACGACAAGCATCAATGGACGAGATGTACGCCAAGCAGGTTCGGATACACTGCAAGCTTTGCAAAGCGTGACGATAGAAGGGGAGATACATGATGCCAATGGGCAAATTGTTAGGGATTTCAATGGTGAAATCACACCTAGTATCTTTGACAAAAAAGTAGTCTATTTCACCCTCGGACAAGATAATGATAGCAGTATAGATAGTTTTCAGTTACAAAACAATGTACTTTTCAAAGGGCGTGCAAGTGTGCAACAAGGACGCTTTAGTTTCACTTTTGTAATGCCTAAAGATATTAATTTCAGTTTCGGAGAAGGGCGAATCAGTTACTATGCTAAAGATAGCATGCAGATGATTGATGCGGCTGGTAATTATAAGCGTATAGTGATAGGTGGTGCAGATGAAGCTATTTTATCGGATGATGTTGGCCCTGTCGTAGAGGTATTTATGAACACCGAAGATTTTATTTTTGGTAGTATCACCAGCGAAAATCCTACTTTACTCGTTAAATTATCAGACGATAACGGTATTAATGTAGCAGGCAATAGTATCGGACATGATTTAGAAGCTATTCTAGACGACAATACGCAAAATACCTATTTATTAAACGAATTTTATGAGTCGGATTTGGATGATTACACGAAAGGTGTAGTACGTTTTCCTTTATCCGATTTAGAACCAGGCTTGCACACTATTCGAGTAAAAGCTTGGGATATTGCTAATAATTCGGCAGAAGGCTATACCGAGTTTGTAGTAGCAGAGTCAAGCGAAGCAGTTATTCGACATCTGCTGAATTATCCAAATCCATTTGCTGAAAGTACCTGCTTCCAATTTGAACATAACTTAGGCGGACAAGAGGTAGACATCAACATCCAAATATACTCTATTGATGGAAGGTTGGTGAAAACCCTAGAGAAACGTATATTTGCCGAAGGTTTCATTACCTCTGCTGATGATTGCATACAATGGAATGGGGATAATGACTTTGGTCAATCGCTTCCAAATGGGATTTATGTCTATCGCGTGCAACTCAAAAGCAATACGAACGTTACAAAAACAGTTGAAAGCGAATTTCAAAAGCTAGTGCTCTTGAAATAAAATATTTGACACCTTAATCTAAATTAACAATTTATTCTTGCCTATGATGCAATGCTACTCGTAGTTTTTATTTGAATCGCGGAAATTATAATGCCTTGATAACACATATCAAGTACTAATAGTATTTATGCTATGATGACATAGTACATGCCCTTTCCGTGATTCATACAGTAATTTATTGATGAAATTTATTTTCTTTGCCCTGTTTTTGGGGCTAGTAGTAGCATTTGCGGGTAGAGGTTCGCCTCCCCTCCATATATTATTCTTCTAATTTTTACGTTGCAATGCTTTGCATTGTCTAATGCAAAGTAGGTTATCACAATGCAAGTCTATATCAACTTGCAGTTACACTAGCATTCACAAAAAAGACAATTTTAAAATTTAAACGATGAATAAATTAACGGTGAACCTCATGGGAAAGGCAGTACTAACACTAAGTTTTATTGCATTACTATTAACAGGAGCTGATGCACAATGTCTAAAAAATGCCAATGGCGAATTTGTGCTGCCAGATGGTACGCCCTGCCCCAATGCAATTGTTTCAGCAGTACCTTTCCTACGTATTACAGCCGATGCCCGTTCAGGTGCAATGGGTGATGCAGGAATCGCTATTTCTCCAGATGCGAACGCAATACAGTTCAATGCTTCTAAATTAGCATTTGCTACACAACCTACAGCACTTTCTGTAACCTATACACCCTGGTTGCGCGCATTAGGTTTACAGGATGTATACCTAGCCTACCTTTCAGGCTATCGTAAACTAAGTGATTTGGAAGCAATAGGAGTTGGACTCCGCTACTTTTCTCTAGGTAGTATCTCCTTTACTGACCTCAATGGGGAGCCTTTAGGAACAGGAAACCCGAATGAATTTGAATTAAAAGCCTCTTATGCCCGTAAATTGACAGATAATTTTTCTGCCGCTATCGGCGCGAAGTTTATCTATTCTAACTTAGCGGCGGGGCAAGCGGTAAATGGTACAGGTGAAATTATCGAGGCAGGTCTAGCAGGTGCTGCGGATATTTCGTTCACTTATGAAAGAGAGCTAGAAGCTTCACTATTACGCGTTGGTTTAGCCGTAAGTAATATTGGCTCAAAAATCACCTATACCAACTCTATCAACCGCGATTTCTTGCCTGCTAATATTGGTTTAGGTGCGGCTTGGGAATTGGAATTGGACGACTACAACAAGCTCACTATAACGGGCGATATCAATAAGGCATTAGTACCGACACCTTGCTTAGAAAATTGTGATACGGATGGCGATGGCATATTAGATTATAAAGATCAATCACCTATCTCAGCAGCATTTAGCTCTTTCGGCGATGCGACACAGTCAGGCGAAGAATTGAAAGAATTGATGTATTCTATTGGTTTGGAATACTGGTATGATGAGCAGTTTGCTGTACGTGCAGGCTATTACTCAGAAGACCGCACGAAAGGAAATCGTCGTTACTTGACCGTAGGTTTAGGCTTGCGTTATAATGTATTTGGACTAAACTTCTCTTACTTAGTACCAACTACCAACCAGCGTAATCCATTGGATAACACCCTACGTTTCTCGCTTCTATTCAACTTCGCTGAAGCAGGTTCGGCAGATGCTGGAAATTAGGAATTTTAAATTTTGAATGAATAATTTTGAATTTATATACCATTCAAAATTATTCATTCAAAATTCAAAATTCAAAATTATCATAAAAAAAACTACGAGCCAATAAGCCGGATTCTGTATTAACTCTATCATTTATCTACGCTCAACATCGCTGTTAAGCTCTAGCTGCCTACCCTCCGACATCGGGCGAGTAACCCTCAAACGTCGGTATACGTGGCATTTCAACCCACAAGGTTTATCCACTTCCATAGTTACCTACCGAAGTCGTGCGCTCTTACCGCACGTTTTCACCCTTACCCACAAGGGGCGGTTATTTTCTGCGACACTTTCTGTATTCCTCCCAAAGGAAGAACCCCATCCGTTAGATGGTGTGGTACTCTACGTTGTCCGGACTTTCCTCATCCTCGTTTGCACGAGTCCGCGATAGAGTAGCTCGTAGTGCTTATAGAAACTTGCTAGAATGCCAGTTAGTTTCGCGAATACAGGGATTTTATCGAAGAAAATCCCCTCTTTATCAATTTATTTATAGCGGAGTACCAGAAAACCCTACTTTCGTGGCATCTGATATTT
>JAHDCQ010000312.1 GCA_020629845.1 Saprospiraceae bacterium
GCTCAATTGAGCGGCATGGAGTTTGGGATTGCCTTGAAATTTGGACGACGACCGTGATGTATATAGCTTTACTAAACTTTCAGAAGTTTAGTAAAGCTACAACACCTTCTACCGTTGGCCGTCTATCATCTACCGTTCTCTTATTGCTTAATAAAGCTTTTACTCATCAAGAAACGTCCTTGCTGTAGTCGCAATAAATAGAAACCATTCGGCAAATCGCCTATAAAAATCGCACCTTGATTTAAGCGCGTGTTGAAACTATCAGGACGTACAGTTTTCACCAATATACCTGTGTTATTATAAAGCTGTATGACAGCACCATCGTAGGTATCCTCCTGTGTAAGTTGAAAATGTAGATGCTCGGTAGCAGGATTTGGCCAAGCTAGTATATCCCGTTGCTTGTCGCCGTCCAATGCTACGCTGATGATTTTGCTATACTCAAACGTCCCCGCGTAATCTACTTGCCGTAAGCGATAATAGCTGATACCTTCCAAAGGCGCATCATCCACCCACTTGTATTGCTGTAGCTCAATAGTAGTGCCATATCCTTTCACAAAATCTAACAGTTGCCAAGTAGTGCCATCCTTACTACGCTCCACTTCGAAGCCCGCATTATCTATTTCAGAAGCAGTCTGCCACTGCAACATTATTTGTTCATGCTGAGCTATTGCATCAAAGTGTACTAACTCTACGGGTACAGGCGTACATACATTAGTCGTATAGTTCAGTGCGTCACACACCTGCGTACAGGTAGCTGCATCAGGAGCTTCGATAGGGTCAGTTGGGTCAGGCGGATCAGCCGGTGCACCGCTACACGTACAAAGGTTTAAAAAACCAACATAAGTGCCACTAGCATACATAATTGCCGTACAAGCATCTGTACATTCTGTCTGATTAGTAGGTGTGCCCATGCCAGGTGGAATAGGCAAAGGATCAGGCAAACCCGTTGAGCCAGAACAGACACAATCGCATGCCTGTGCTTGTGCAGCAACTGAAATGCACAAGCAAATTAGAGTAGTGAATAGAAGTTGGGTAATATGTCGCATTGTGATAATAATTTTGTTGTGTGTATAGAGAGTACAAATAAAACAAATTAAATTTAAACAAATATATTTTTTTGTAATTAATTATTTTTTCAAGTGCTTTTCCTTGAAATTTCTCCCAGCACTTGCCTTTCTACTAGAAAAGTTCGTTATTTAGGCCTATTCACTTCGATGTGAAATAACATAAACCAAAGAAATACGTACATAGAGATAGATGATTCTACTCAATGAGTAAATATTTAAGGAGTGAAGGAACAAATGAGTGAAGGAATGGCATCTAATAATTATTCACTCATTCACTATTCTTTCATTCACTCATTCATTATCTATCTCTATACAAATACAGCAGATGGGAAAAGTTATATCATTACTTAACCATAAAGGAGGAGTCGGGAAAACCACTAGTGCCATCAATATAGGAGCTGGCATGGTGGAAATGGGGCGCAGAAGTCTACTCATTGACCTTGACCCACAAGCCAATCTCACGATTTCACTAGGCGTGCATCGGCAGCGCGTAACTATATACGAAGGACTGCGCGGCGAGTCGGAGCTAGAGCCATACACGGTGCGGGAAGGCTTGGATGTCATCACTTCCAATCTCGATTTATCGGGGGCAGAAATGGAATTGATAAATGAGGCAGGACGCGAGTACATCCTCCGCGAACTCCTAGAGCCACTTCGGGAAGAATATGATTTTATTATCATAGATTGTCCGCCTTCTCTGGGCTTGCTCACGCTCAATGCCCTCACCAGCAGCGATGTGGTGTACATTCCGCTGCAAACCGAATTTTTGGCACTACAAGGCTTGGCAAAAATCAAGCAAGTAATAGATAAAGTGCGCTTCCGCTTGAATAAAGGACTGCACATTGGCGGCGTGATCGCCACCATGTACGATGCGCGCAAGGTACTAAACCGTGATGTGGTGGAAACCATCCGAAAGTACTTCGGCGATAAGGTATTCAAGACCCTCATTCGGGATAATGTGGCACTAGCCGAAGCACCCGCGCACCGAAAAGACATCTTTAGCTACAACGCCTCCAGCAATGGCGCGGAGGACTATTTAGCCTTGTGCAAAGAAATTATAGAACGCACCGAAACGGTGGAAGCGTAAAATTGATTGGGTACAAAGTATCAGGTATTAGGTATTAAGTACATGAAAAAACTTAATACCTAATACTTAATACCTAATACAAATTCCCAAATGGCGAAGAAGCAAATTATAGACATACAGAGTTTTCAGTCCGACCTAGAGGGGTTCATGGAGCAAGCTATGGGGGAAAATACCTTTAGTGAGGATAGCCCTTTGCTGACTGGGAAAGCGGGCAAAAAGGCGGAGAAAAAAGCCAAACGCAGTTCTTCGCGCAAGAGCTTTGCAGGCAACTTGGATATGCTGCTCGAAGATGCCCTAAAGGAAACCGTAAAAGATAAAGTGGATAACCTGAAAACGGAAAACCCAAGCATTAAACGCAAAAGCAAAAAGCCGCTAAGTGGGCTGGATTCGCTCATCCGAAAGACGGTAGAAAGCAGCAAAATAGCCATAGAAGATGGCCCGAAACGCCGCGTGACAGTCTTGTTTGAGCCTGAAAACTTACAGAAGCTCAAAACCATTGCACGCCTAGAAAAGTCCTTCCTGAAAGATATTGTGAATGATGTGGTGTCGGACTTCATTAAAGACTATGAGCAGCAGCGGGGGAAGTTGGGGCAAGCAGGATAGAACACAAAAAGGTAGTAGATAGTTATACGTTTTCAACACTTTTTCCATACCTTTATTGTAGGGCAAATAAGCCAAAATCCTTTTTTTGTTTATACGTTCTTTGAAATCAACGCAAAAAAATGTCACCTACAAAATGTTAGTTACATTATGTTAAACTGTAACATTTTTATAACGTTCATTTTCAGATACTAAAGCAGTGTTTTGAAAAAAATGCGGATTTTTTCTTAGATGTGTTAAATATATCATACGACTTTTTGTTTTAAAACAAACTTAATTCATTGATAATCAATACATTAAACTGATTTCATTAACATTTTTCGTTTTAAATTTAACATTTTAGAGAACCGCAAAAAATGCAAAAAAACAAATTTAAAAACCTTTAATATCAATTCTCTGACATTCAAATGACACAAACATTGAACTAAGCAATTGATTTTCAGTGTTTTAAAATTTTACAGGGTTAGAGTCAATGTCTATTATGGTGGGGACTGCGACTTCTTCCCAGCCCCAGGTGGAACATCTTGGATCGTTAGAGTCAATGTCTATTATGGTGGGGACTGCGACCCCATCCGTGCATGACCTTTAAAAAGAAGTCAAAGTTAGAGTCAATGTCTATTATGGTGGGGACTGCGACGATAGACTAGTACTTTAGTCATCTTCTCTTTTTGTTAGAGTCAATGTCTATTATGGTGGGGACTGCGACGATGTTGTCATGATGAATCGTTTTAAGTTTGTGTTAGAGTCAATGTCTATTATGGTGGGGACTGCGACCTTCATAATTAGTCGATTTTTATAGTTTCTAAAGTTAGAGTCAATGTCTATTATGGTGGGGACTGCGACAGACTTGAGAAACTTAATATTGAGTAGGTTGGAGTTAGAGTCAATGTCTATTATGGTGGGGACTGCGACCATCCAAATCTGAGAGCTAGTCCTCCACACACGCGTTAGAGTCAATGTCTATTATGGTGGGGACTGCGACTGTGAAGCGATATGAAGAAAGTTACAAACCAAGGTTAGAGTCAATGTCTATTATGGTGGGGACTGCGACGTTCTAAATCTAAGTCGATATTTCCCGATTACACGTTAGAGTCAATGTCTATTATGGTGGGGACTGCGACAGCGAAGTTTAATTCTCTTACAAGCTTTGCATTAGTTAGAGTCAATGTCTATTATGGTGGGGACTGCGACCCAAAACTCAAGTCATTAATTTTTTTTTCTTCGTTAGAGTCAATGTCTATTATGGTGGGGACTGCGACGATTTCCATCTCCTAGGTCATCGAGTGACCAGTGTTAGAGTCAATGTCTATTATGGTGGGGACTGCGACATCTTCGTGAGTCATATCACCCAGAAAGGCATCGTTAGAGTCAATGTCTATTATGGTGGGGACTGCGACCGAACATATATTTCTGTTCCATGAATTGATTTTTGTTAGAGTCAATGTCTATTTGGTGAGGACTACGACTTTTTCGTCTAGATAGAGGAATCTGAACAATTCCGCCTATCTCGTTTTGTCGCTTATGGAATTCTCAATTTTCAATTTTCCATTATCAATTGTCCATTATGTTCATCTAAATATTTAGGGTATCCGTATAAAGAAATCTATTTTATGAGCTGAATCGTTCAACTTTACAAGCATTTTAGAGACTTGTATCAATCTATTTAGAAAGGTGAAACAATAAGCTTTTTGCACTATGACGGCATTACTCAAAATCTTGTATGAAAGCGTGGCACAAGCCATGCAGCAGCTCACCTCCAACCGTTTGCGCAGTTTTTTGTCTTTGTTTGGTATTAGCATTGGCATTTTTTGCATTATTGGCATTGCTGCCGCTATTGATTCCTTAGAATATAATATTCGCAAAAGTTTTGAGCAACTGGGCGATGATGTGGTTTTTGTGCAGAAAATATCGTGGGGACAAGACCCCGGCAGAAACTACCTAAAATATATGCGTCGCCCCAATATCACGTATGATGACTATGAAGTGATTAAAACAAAAGCCCAAACTGCCAGCACGGTAGTGTATAGTGTATTTGTAGGGAATAAGACGCTCAAATACCGCTCGAATAATCTAGAGGATGTCTTCGTACGTGCGGTCACGCATGGTTTCGCGGAGCTTTATCAAGTAAAATTTGACAAAGGGCGGTATTTCTCCCTTGCCGAAGCCAACTATGGTACACCTAAGGTAGTGATAGGCTATAAGGTGGCCGAATCGCTATTTGGCCCGCTTGATCCCATTGGGAAAAGCATCAAAATGAGCGGACGCAAAATGGAAGTGATAGGCGTAATAGAGGAAATGGGAGAAGGCATCGGCAACCCCATTTCTTACGACGATGAAATATTGATTTCCTATGAATTCGCTAAAAAAGTAGCCAACCTCAAAAGTAAATCCGTATTCGGCAACTCCTCCGTAGATGTGAAAGCAGCAGCAGGCATCACGAATGCCCAACTCAAGGATGAACTTACGGGGATACTACGCTCGAGTCGGCGACTGCGCCCCCGCGAAAACAATAATTTTTCCTTAAATGAACTTTCTATTTTTGCTAAAGTCTTAGATCAAATTTTTAGTGTCATTTCCAAAATGGGGGCTTCTATTGGTATTTTTGCGATTCTTGTAGGAGCATTCGGCATTGCCAATATCATGTTCGTTTCTGTGAAAGAGCGCACTCGCCTCATCGGTATTAAGAAAGCCCTCGGTGCGAAGAATTTTATGATTCTAGCCGAATTTTTGGTAGAAGCTATTATTCTCTGTATCCTCGGTGGTCTGATTGGCTTAGGGCTCGTTTATCTCCTCGTGCTTGCACTTTCCAATATGATTGATTTCGACTTCCGCTTGTCGCAAGAAAATATCATCTGGGGGATTGGTTGCTCTGTATTCGTGGGTATGGTAGCGGGTTTTGTGCCTGCTCTTCGTGCTGCACGCCTCGACCCCGTAGTGGCTATGCGCGGCTAGGGGTAAGTACTCAATGAGTGAATGAAAAAATTTTGAATGAGTGAATAATTCTAAATTATATTCGCTCCTTTAAGCATTAAACATTCACTCATTGAGTTTTTACTAAAATAGTAGCATAATACGATAATTAGGTTGTTGATTTTTTTCATCAATGCGTTGGTTTCGACCCATCAATTCATTGGTGGGAGATATGGAACGCTTACATTTTTTACATTCATAATTCCATTGAAAAAACGAAACGGAGTGCAAATTTTTCACAGGGGTAGCTGTAACGTTAAAAAAATTAATATTTCCTTTCAA
>JAHDCQ010000021.1 GCA_020629845.1 Saprospiraceae bacterium
AGCAAAAAATACGCTCTTCAAACAACTAAATTTAAAAATAATCGCTCTAATATTAATAGGTAAGCGATGCTAATATTCGTTAATTAGCACATCCGGAATAATATAAAGACTCAGAAATTTCATTTACTTAACTCAACTCATAACTACTTAATAATGAAAATAACAACAAAACTATGCTGCCTGCTCTTTTGGAGCTTACCACTTTTTTTATTCGGTCAATTTCAAGAACGAGAACTCTACACTGCTTGCGAGAGTTGTGGTTTTAGCTATGTCCAAAGTGTAGATATGGATAGGGATGGCGACTTGGATGTAGTGGCTGCTTCTCTCAATGAAGGGCTTATCAACTAGCATGAGAATGATGGCAATGGGAATTTCTCAGCACCTCGTACTATTGTAGAAAATTTCGAAGGAATACATAGCGCACATGCTGAAGATATAGATGGCGACGGAGATATAGATATACTTTTCGTGAATTGGAATGAAGGAAGCATTTCGTTTTATACCAATGACGGCACGAATACATTTACCTTAAGCCAATTGGTAGAAGAAGGAAAAACGACTCCACGCTCTCCATATTTTGCGGATTTGGACAGAGATGGTGATCTGGATTTCGTCGTCGGATTTGCGGATGAAATAGCTTGGTATGAAAATTTAGGTGGACAATTTTCCGAAAAAAATAGCATCGGAAAAGCAGGAAGTGCTAGTTCCGTATCGGCAGTAGATATAGACAATGATGGTGATTTGGATGTGCTTTCTACTTCTATAGATGATGAAGAAGTGCGATGGTATGAAAATGATGGCACTACTAATTTTTCAACAGAGCATATCATTATACAAGATGTAGTAGTGCCTCGTGTAGCAAGGGCAGTAGATGTGGATATGGATGGCGACTTAGATGTGTTGGTGGGCAAACGAGAACCCAACGCGATTTTGTGCCTCAAAAATGATGGTACAGGCAATTTTACAGAAGAAAGCCTAGTAAGCGAAGATGTAGATGCTCCAACAGCACTTAATCTCGCCGATTTGGATATGGATGGTGATTTAGACCTACTATCTGCTTCTCTTTTAGGCGACAAAATTGATTGGCATATCGCAGACGGCTCAGGAGCGTTTCCGCAACAACAAACTATTTCTGAAACATTGATTGGTGCTATTGCCATTGATATTGCCGACTTAGATGGAGATAATGATTTAGACCTATTAGCAGTTGGGTTCGGAGATAATAAAATAAGTTGGTACGAAAATCGCTTAATGACCACTAGCACCGCTACTGTTGCTCCTATGGCTGCCGTACAAGTCTATCCTAATCCTTTTGATGAACAGTTGACCTTTGAATCATCCAAGACCCAAGCATATACACTTGAACTCACCAACAGTATGGGACAACAGCTCAAAAGCATGCTATTGGACAAGGAGGTATATCAACTACAAACCTACGATTTACCAGCAGGTGTTTATTTTTATAGTATCCGAACACCACTTGGAGAGCTGATTGATAAGGGTAAACTTATTCGTCAATAAGTTCGGTTCTTTTCAGACTTTATGGATGGGTGACATATTCAACATCACCCATCCACAAAAGAAAATCTTTTACTCACGAATCACCCGAAAACCTTTCAAACTGCTTCCCGTCTCTCCTTCACCTCCCATTGCATCCACATAATCAGATGCACCGAAGCCATAAGTTTTTCCTGCTGCACCGAAATATTCCGCTACATTACCGCCTAAATCATAGACCTTCGCTTCTCCAATTTTACTTGCTTTGTACGTGCCTACTGCTTTCAGCATAGAATTGGCTTTGCCTTTTATAGCAGTTTGCAAAGCGGCTGCATCTTTTGGGGTGAGTTCATAACCAGCCCAAGCATTTAAAGTATTTTCCTTAGCCGCAACAGACTGTGCTTTTTCATGAAAATCTTTCGCTTCTGCTTCATTCGGTAGGCGGTATTTTTTACCCGTCTTATCGCTCAACCACTTCGCATAAGCCGTCGCTTGCTGTGCAGAAACTAAGGCAGGATAATTGGAGTGCGCGGCAGCATATTTGAAATTACCGTCATAAGCAGCAAATTGCGCATTCGTGATTTCAAAACAGGCCACCGAAATCGAGTCTTCCTTCACGCTTGCCATTTGTGGCATCAAAACGCCTTTTTGAAAAACGCCATAATTGCCTTCATGCTGATTGGTCTCATTTTCTAATAGCATCGCCAATGGACTGCCTTCTTTCAGGGCTTCGTTTTTTTCTTCTTTTTTGTCGAAAAGGTATTTATCAATCCAAGCCAATTCTTCTTCCATCTTGCGCATTTGGTGGGTTATCTTTTGCAAGCCATGCGGCTGTCCAGGAAACCAAAGGAAACGTACAGGTGTTTTATCGGCTTGCTGCAAAGCGCGATAATATTCCCAACCTTGATCGCGTGGTACAGCGCGGTCTTCGCTGCCATGAAAAATGATGGTTGGTGTTTTCACCTTCTCCAATTCGAATAGCGGTGATTTTAGGATGTAGTTTTCATTGTAGGTTTTGCCGTCTACATCGTCCCAGGGTGCGCCACCGAAATAATGTTGGTCAAAACTCACACCAAAACGACAAGTACCAAAGTCAGAAGTCCAATTCACATCGCCTGCACCTGGGCAAGCCACTTTGAACATCTCAGGATAGCGCACCGTTAGCATCGTCGCCAAAATTGCCCCATTCGACCAGCCCATTACGCCCATTTGGTCTTTGTCAATGTAGCCTTTGCTTGCCAAATAGTCAATGCCTTTGGTGATGTCCTCCATTTCAGGTTCATAGTAGTTTTGTGCAATACTTTCCACAAATGCCAAACCATGATTGGACGAACCATGATAATTTGGCTTTAAGACAAATGCGCCACGTTGCGCGAGAATATTCGGGTAAGTACTCCAACGCTCTGCCCATCTATCTAAAGTTGCCGATGCTGGCCCGCCGTGAATCGAAACCATCAAAGGATATTTTTTTCCTTCTTCAAAGTTTTCAGGATAGTAAAGTACACCTGTTACTTCCTCGCCCTTCCAGCCTTTCCACTTTATGGGTTCGCTTTTGGTGATGGCTTTCTTTGCAAGTCCTCCATTCAATTTCACCAATTCTTTTTCCTCCGCAAAACTGAGCGAAGCGTCTTTTTGAATATCCGCGATATAGTATTTCGTCAGTTTAGAAGCCGTCGAGTGGTTGTAAATTATCTTTTTGTAATCCTTAGAAATGGCATTGATGAAAACATGGTCAGCCTTATCACCGAGTTCTAATTCTTGCTTTGCCCAACCGCCTTCTTTTGCATAAAAAGCCCAACGGCGCGTTGTGCCATTCGCTAAGGAAACCAAAATGTCATTTTCGACAACGCGCATACCACCTTCCATACCCCAGTCCCAATCCAAGTCAATTTTTTGATGCGAATTATTCGACAAATCATAATAATGTACTTGCCCAATACCCGAACCATTCCACTTTGGGAAGTTCGTCAGTTCAGAAGCAAAGTAGAAGCCTTTGTTATCTTCCGTGAATTGAAAACCATAAGGCGAGTGTACATCTGCCAAGATTTGCTGGCGCGTACCCGTTTCGAGATTATGCAAATAATGCTTTGGTTTCGGATTCGCATCCGCCGAATAGTGGCGACTTTGGGTGGTGGAATAGGCTAAATATTTGCCATCCTTCGACACGGCATAGCCTCTAATTGGAAAATCATTATTGCTGATGCGCTTAATTTTTTTCTTTTTGATGTCGAAAGCATACAATTTGGAAACTGTCCAATGTTCCTCGTCTTCCACCACGATTACATTGTCTTTTTTCTCCTTTAATTCTTGCTCGTACAAGCTCTTTCCATCAGTGGCAGTGAAGAGCAAAGTGCTATCATTTTGCCATTGGGTATTGGAAATGCCATTTTTGAACTCATGTACTTCCTCTGGTTCGCCCCCGAAGATACTTAGCGACCAGAGTTTCTTGCCTTTATCGCGCGAACTGCGAAAATATATCGTCTCGCTATCAGGCGAGAAGAAACCACCGAAATCATTTTCATCCGAATTAGTCAGGCGAATCGTGCGGTATTTGCCATCTTTCTCCATATCCAAGCGCGTGAGGTAGAGGTCGGAGACAAAACGGTCTTTCTCTTTTACAGCACGGCGTTTCGACCACAGCACCATTTTATTATCAGGCGAAATTGTTGCGCCACCTAGATATTCGGTGTTGATGATGTCTTTGGGTGTCCAACGGTCTGGTTTTGGCGTTTCTTTTTGTGCGTTCACTGCCATGCTTATTGCAAGGCAGCTTATTAGTGTGAAGATAAATTGTTTCATTATCAAGTGATTTTAGGGAGGGAAGGTACGGAGAAATATTGTGGTTTGGATATTGAATCAACAGAGACTATATCACCAAGTAAAATTTAGGTGCTTATATTTTTCTGTACAAAAAATGTATAAGGTCTATCCGAAATAAATTGAGCTTTTCAGGACTTTTTGCTGTTCGAGAGATTTTAAAATGGCTAATTCTTCTTTTTTACCTATCATCGCGCTGATTTTATAGCTTATTCTCAGCGCGAACTTCAATAAAACATGCATTAACCGCTGATTTTACTACTTATTTTTAGCGCGAACTTCAATAACATACATATTAACCGCTAGTTTTAAGACATATTTTTAGCGGTTAATATCATTGAAAGCTCGAATTTCATTTTAAGCAGGCACTAATAAAGCCGCTCCAAACACCCCAGCACTATCCCCCAATTTTGGCTTCAGAAATACGGTTTCCAAACGCGGATTAAAGACATATTTTTTTACCTCTTCTACTCCTTCCGTGTACAGTAAATCAATATTGCTTACTCCTCCGCCTAGTACGATGGCATCAGGATCAAGAATATTAATGACGACTCCCATCGCTCGACCAAACATACGGAGCAAGCGTTGAATGGTCTTGGTAGCTGCTTCGTCCGTTCCCGCATGATGTGCGGCGACAATGTCTTTTAATTTTACCGTATTCCCTGTTAAAGAAGTATAATAACGTTCTAAAAATGGCCCTGAAATAACGGTTTCCACGCAACCTACTCGCCCGCAATAACATTGCCCCCCTGATTCATCCAAGAAGTTATGTCCCCATTCGCCTCCGATGCCATGTCGTCCATTCAGTACTTTACCATTCACTACTACCCCACCTCCAACACCAGTACCCATAATCACACCAAAGACGACTTCAGCTCCAGGCAATTGGGCAGCCACCGCGCCTAAATTCGCCTCCGCCACCGCGAAGCAATTGGCATCATTAGCGGTATAAATGGGAAAACCGAGACGTGCTTCTAGGTCTTTTTTTAAGGGTTTGCCATTCATGGCGGTCGTATTACTGTTCTTAAGAGTTTGCTTGAAGGGATCAATAGTGCCTGGTGTACCAATGCCAAGCGTTTCGGGTATAATTCCCGTTTTTGATTTCAATAGCTCCACCAACTTCACAATCTGACCTAAGATATGTTCATAGCCTTTATTGCCTTCTGTAGGAATACGAGTACGCTCAAGTACATTAAGCGAGTAGCGATTTTCAAGGATAACTCCCTCTATTTTAGTGCCACCTAAGTCTATGCCCCAAACTGGTTTCATCTTCTATTTACTTTTGTGTGATGTGCTAAATAGTTCAAATCTAAAAGTCCCAAAATCCGAAAATTTAAACAAAAAATTACTCATAAAAAAAGGCCACATCCGATGTCCGAATGCAGCCCCGTTTCTGTGTATATATGTTTGCTCTTATGTAAACGTTTGGATTAGAAGTAACTATTTAGAGGTGAGAGCAGAGACCGTCCTTTGGACTGACAGAATAGAGAGGGACAAGTGTTTTCCTCTTCATTCCCTAGTATTCTTATTACATCCCATCTCTCTTCTCTCAATGAACAAAGTGAATGGTCTCTCTTCTCTGCTCTAAATAATTACGATTAGAATTTACTTTCCGTGTAGCACCTCGCGCGAAATAACGAGCTTCTGAATTTCAGAAGTACCTTCGCCGATAGTACATAATTTAGAATCGCGGTAGAATTTTTCTACTGGAAAATCTTTGGTATAGCCATAACCTCCAAAAATCTGCACCGCATCCGTAGATACCTCTACTGCGGTCTCGGAAGCATAATATTTTGCCATTGCTGCTACTTTAGTCACATATTCGTGCTTATTTTTCAAATCTGCAGCACGACGTGTGAGTAGCTCCGATGCTTGTATTTTCGTCGCCATATCTGCCAGCTTAAAGCTAATTGCTTGAAACCTAGCAATCGGCTTGCCAAATTGCTCACGCTCTTTAGCATAGTTCACAGAAGCTTCATACGCACCCTTTGCAATGCCTAATGAAAGTGCCGCTATTGAAATACGACCACCATCCAAAATCTTCATAGCTTGGATGAAACCTTCGCCCTCATTGCCTAGCATCTGACTCTTATGCACGCGACAATTATCAAAAATCATCTCTGCCGTCTCTGATGCCCGCATGCCCAGTTTGTTTTCCTTTTTGCCTGCGGTAAAACCTGGTGTACCACGTTCTACTACGAAAGCCGTAATGCCTCGGCTATCCAACAAATCGCCCGTACGCGTCATCACCACGGCTGCGTGACCTGACTTGCCGTGTGTAATCCAGTTTTTCGCGCCATTGATGATGTAGTAGTCGCCATCTTTTTCTGCTACTACTTTCATGCGCATTGCATCGCTACCTGTATTGGGTTCGGTGAGTCCCCACGCACCTATCCATTCGCCCGTAGCGAGTTTGGGTAAGTATTTTTGCTTTTGTTCTTCACTCCCAAACATCAAAATATGGTTGGTGCAAAGCGAATTGTGTGCTGCTACTGATAAGCCAATCGAACCACACACTTTTGCTATCTCTTCTATTACGGTGATGTATTCTTGATAGCCCAAACCACTACCACCGTATTCTTCTGGTACTAGTACGCCTAAAAATCCATATTGCCCCATTTCATGGAACATATCAATAGGAAAATGTTGCGTTTCGTCCCATTCCATCACATGTGGAAGAATACGAGTGCGAGCAAAATCACGCGCACTTTCCCGAATCATCTGCAAATTGTCAATTGCTGTTTCTGCTACCATTTTAAGATTTGAGATATAAAGTTTGAAATATGGATTGATTACATTTCAAACCTAAATCAAGTAATAATTTGTCTAAAAAAAATACACCTCTACGTTCTGAGGCTTTTTACGATGTGCAAAGGTAATATTCCATTCGTTAAGAGCAATATCTTTTTTATAAAAAAATTATCAATTACTCATTAAGCAGTAAATAGAAAAATAGACTTAGAGTTTTGATTTTCAACACTATAATATATTGAAATAAGAAAATAAAACTTAATCTCGACCAAATAAACCAGACGACTTATCAAGTTCCAGCAAGTCCCGCATTTTACGATTTATTGCCGTATTCTCGTAGATGCCTCTGAAAAGTTCGGCACCTGGCCCATAAGCGTATACGGGTACTAGGGAGCAGGTGTGGTCGTTCGTGGTGAAGCCTATCTTTAGTCTTTTGCGTTTCGATTTTGGGTTAATGGCTACACCGCCTGTTTCGTGGTCGCCTGTGACGATGATGAGGGTTTCTCGGTTTTTATTAGCAAATTCGAGCATTTCACCAATGGTTTCATCAAAATCAAGCAACTCGCCTAACATATAATCTGATTGATTGGCATGTGCTGCCCAATCTATCTGCGAGCCTTCTATCATCAAGAAAAAACCTTTATCATTTTCATTATGCTGTTCTAGAAAAGTTGTTGCTAGGCGGCTGGCATAGGGCAGGTAATTGCGCCCTTGCATCACGGGTAAGGGGTCTTCATTATTGGTGAAGTAAACAAATTTTTGTGTGGAATTAATGGTAAATTCTCCTAAATCTTCATCTAAAAAACTACGCACTACATAGCCTTTTTGTTCCAATTCCTTGATTAGATTTCGATCGTCCGAATCGCGGAAATCGAAGTAGCGTTTGCCGCCTCCAACTGCAAAATCAATACCCGATGCTAGGAAATCTTCTGCAATCAAATCATAAAACACCCGCAAGGGCTGATGCGCGTAAAAAGCGGCTGGGGTAGCATGTGGAATAGTTGATGTGACCACAATACCTGTCGCCAAACCTTTTGCTTCCGCAAGTTCGATAATGTTTTTACAGACTGTCGAATCAGGGTTTAGCCCTACCGCACTATTATAGGTTTTTACTCCACAAGCAAAAGCAGTTGCACCTGCTGCCGAATCTGTTTTTAAACTATTTGAAGAATGTGCTTTATGAAAACCAATGGAGGAGAATTGTTCTAGATTTAAAGGTCGAGCTTGCGTATACATAGCGGCAGAAGCGGCGGATAATCCCATACCGTCGCCTATCATTAAGATGATGTTTTTTGGGCGTTGTTGCTCTGGGAATTCAAGCGCGCTAACTGTCGTTATCTCTTGTGTTGCAGTGCAAGCATATATAAAAAATAGCAGCACTAGAAGGAGACATCCTTTATTATTCTTTAACGTTCTTCGCAAAATCAATTGGATTATCTACAGAATGATACATGGAAAAAACTGACTTGAACAAATATTATTGCTTAGAAGCATAAACTTACGAAGTTTTTTGGGATGTAAAAAAATGTTGTGGTATGTTCTTTCTAGTTTAACGAAAATCCAACTTAATAGCTACTATAGATTGATGCCTAGTAAGAAAAATGGCACTCTAGGCAATTTACCCAAAGCACCATCAAAAAGGCATGTATATGAAACTTTACAGTTTTTTTTAGACCACTTTGCGTGAAGAAAGTCCCCCTACACAAGTACTTATACTTAAAACTTCCATCTTCGGAAAGCTTCAATGGCTTCGTATTGCGATAACCCTAGGGCACGATATTGCGCGGCAGTCGCTTTGTTTCTATCCTCTGCACGTTCCCAAAATTCGCGCTCGTCATTGCCAGGGAAAGGCGGTGTGTCCTTCTGCGATTGGTGCATGAAAATAGCACGACGCTTTTTATATAGTTCCATCGGACTCAGCGGTACAGCCATCTCTATCTCGTGCACTGGCCATTCGTGCCATGCGCCTCGGTAGAGCCAAAGCCAACAATCATTCATCCATTTTTCCTTTTTCAGGGCTTCAAAAGCAGCAAAAATGGCATTCAAACAAACGCGGTGCGTACCGTGTGGGTCAGCGAGGTCGCCTGCTGCATAGACTTGATGGGGTTTTATATCTTCTAATAATCCCTTAATGATTTCAATATCTACTTTAGCAAGCGGTTTTTTGCGGGTCGTGCCAGTTTCATAAAAAGGCAAATCGAGAAAATGGATTTGTTTGTCCTTTAAGCCACAAAAACGAGCCCCCGCCCGTGCTTCGCCTCGACGAATCATGCCTTTCACTTGCCGAATTTCAGGACTGTCTTTTTGTGCAGATTGGCTACGCAATTGCTTTGCTGCACGCTCTAGAGAAGTTTTATTTTCTTTATCTAAAAGCTCGAATGCTCCGCCAAATTCTTGCATCCACTCAATATAGCGCAGCGCATCATAGTCATGCACAGCGATATTGCCCGATGTCTGATAAGCTACATGTACTTCATGCCCTTGCTCTACGAGACGCAAAAAAGTACCGCCCATCGAAATGACATCATCATCAGGATGTGGGCTGAAAATGATGACCCGCTTTTTGGCTGGTGTTGCTCGTTCTGGACGGCGGCTATCATCGGCATTTGGCTTGCCACCTGGCCATCCTGTGATGGTATCTTGTAGCTGATTATGTACCTTGATATTGAGTTCGTAAGAGGATTTGTATTCGATGATTAAGTCGCTGAGATGATGCTCATTGTAGTCATTATCGGTGAGTAGCAAAATGCTTTTGCCCGTTTGTTGCGATAGCCAAATCACGGCTTGACTCATAAGGTCATCATTCCAATTACACATTCCGATGAGCCAAGGGGTTTTGACACGCGTAAGTTCTGTAGCCGCAGCTTTATCCACTATTACTTTCACATTCGGATGCTCCTGCAAAAAAGTAGAAGGAATATTGGTAGAAATCGGACCTTCTACTGCTTTTTGTAAAATTGCTGCCTTGTGTTGTCCCCACGCCATTAGATAAACCGTGCGGGCTTTCATAATACTCGCAATCCCCATCGTGATGGCGCGATAAGGAACGGCTTCGGCAGTACCAAAATCTTTAATCGCATCGCGGCGAGTGATACCGTCCAAACGGACTAAGCGCGTAATAGAATCGCGCCAAGAACCTGGTTCATTAAAACCAATATGTCCCGTACGCCCAATACCAAGCAACTGTATATCTATACCGCCTACTAAGTCAATTTTTTCTTCGTATTGTTTGCAATATGCTTCCACTTCATCCATCTCGATAGTGCCGTCTGGGATATTGATATTTTTAGGATTAATATCAACATGATCGAAAAGGTACTCGTGCATAAATCGGACATAGCTTTGCTGCGCTGTCGGACTCATGGGATAGTATTCATCCAAATTGAAGGTGATGACGTTGGAAAAGCTCAGGTCTTCTTCGCGGTGCATGCGCACGAGTTCTTTATACACGCCTATCGGGGAAGAACCTGTAGCTAAACCCAGCACAATGCGCTCACCTTCTTGTTGTTTTTGCCGAATCGCTAAGGCAATAGAGCGCGCAATATGGATAGACGCATCTTTAGCATCTTCCCATATTTTCACGTGCACTTTTTCTACACTTTTTAACTGATATTTCAAGTTTTTTTGCATAACTGTTACCGTTGCTGACGACATAAGGATAGATTTTTTGCCTCTTTAAAAGCATATTTTAAGAATGACTATAAAGAGGATTATTTGCTTTTATATTATTGAATACCAAAGAAGCCGCCCCCAAAAGCGCAGCTTCATTCGTATCGAGTAATGATGTAACTACCTTGATTTGATTTCGGAAAGCGGGTAATAAATCGCGTTCCATTTGTGCAATGGTCGGACGTAACAGCACATCTTTTGCACTAGCCAAGCCTCCAGCCAAAATCACGCCTTCTGGCTCGAACGTCATGCCGAGTTCCGCTATTTTTCGCCCTAATATTTTAGCTGTATACTCAAAAGCAGCTAAGGCAAGAGCATCGCCTTGTTTTGCTGCTTCAAAAATGGCTTTCGATGTCAGTTTGGCAAAAGAAATAGTACGCAAACTACTTTCTAATTGCATATCTGCCATCAACTGGAAAACGGTACGCTTAATACCTGTAGCAGAAACATAGGTTTCCAAACATCCTTTTTTTCCGCACTTGCAAACTCTCCCGTTTTCTTTAATGACCGCATGTCCCAATTCGCCTGCTTGTCCATTGCTGCCGCGCACTATCTCATTATTCAGTACTATCCCACAACCTAAGCCCGTGCCAAGCGTCAGCACAATATAATTCCGCATTCCTTTTGCCAAACCGAACAAGCCCTCCCCTAAGGCCGCCGTACTTCCGTCCTTAATTAAAAAAGTGGAGAGGGCGTACTTGGTCTCTAATATCTTCACGATTTCTACGCGCTCTGAGAATGGTAAATTGGTAGCTCCTACAATGGCATCAGCTCTGCAACTTGGCGCACCGATTCCGATGCCTTGTGTTTCAGGATAGGCTTGGAGTAAAGGCATGATAGCATGAAATAGCACTTCAAAAAAATCGGCTTCATTCTTGCACACTTTTGTGTTCAAGCGGTGATTTTCTACAATTTTGTACTGCGAATCTACCATCGCTAACTTGGTAGATGTGCCGCCGATATCTATGCTTAATGCTGTTTTCAAACTACCTGATTTAATAAGAAGCAGTTTTACAACCTCTACTTGTTTTTCTGCGTCCCTCTTTTTTCGTCTATTTCTCGATTTTTTTCGCTCCGTAACTCGGCTATGCAGCTCAAAAAATCAAAAAATAGACAAAAAAATAGCGGGCTGAAATTCCAATCATAGGTTGTAAAACTACTTCTAGAGACTGCGTAGAAATTCGAAAATTATTCCTTTGATATTACAAACTTAGGAAAAAATATTTGATTATGTGTGCGAACACACTATAAAATGTGTTCGCACACACCAATTATTTTCTTGAAAAGAATATTTATCACTCTTTGCCGATTCTTTAGGTACAGAAATCGTGTTTGAATAAATCCAAGAAAAAAGGCGTATCTTTGAAAGCAAAGGAATAGTACATGACAGCAAGATTGATTACAAAAAATGAATCCAAAGAAGATACAGTCAAGCTGTACACCCTAGAGGAGTATTTTTTGCTCGAAGAAACTGCACCCTATAAAAATGAATTTAATAATGGTAAAATAGTCCCAATGGCTGGCGGCACTTACAATCACAATACCATCTCAGGCACTATTTACGCGCTACTATTTATGCTTTTCTTCGATTCAGAACAGCAAATAGGAATCTATAATAGTGACCAGAAAGTATACATTAAAGATTATAGTAGAGGAACATATACCGATACTTTTGCGGTAGTGGGCAAGGAAGAAATGTATAAAGGCGGTAACCAAGCCATTGTAAATCCAACACTAATTGTCGAGGTTTCCTCTGATTCTACTGAAAAGTTTGATAGGACAGCGAAGTTCAGAATGTATCAATCCTTGCCTTCTTTCCAAGAATATGTCATTGTAAGCCAAACGATGCCTATTGTTGAAGTCTTTCACAAAATAGACGACAACAAATGGCAAATGACTTCTTATGTTGGACTAGATAAAACGGTGAGGTTTGAAACACTCCATGTAGAATTAAAAATGTCGGATATTTACAAAAAAGCCAAAAACCTACAAGACCCACAATCTGCTATTGACTTTCCAGAGGGAGAAGGAGAATAAGAAAACTAAATTGTTTTTTGTAGAGCAATTTGATGGCTTGTATAAATTCCAGCTATACAAGCCATCACTATTTTTAAGCCATTAAGCACCCGCCAACATATAAAGCCCAGCCGCCAAAGCCGCGCCTGCTAATGGGCCAAATAGCGGTATCCAAGCATAACCCCAGTCACTATCGCGTTTTTTGCCCAAGGGAAGAATTTGGTGCATCAGTCTTGGGATTAAATCACGAGTTGGGTTGATGGCATAGCCCGTTGTGCCACCCAAGCCCATACCAATTACCGTCACGAATAGCGCAATGGGGAGTGCGCCCACCGAACCGAGTCCGACCAAGACTTCTTTTGAATCAGCAGAAGTGAATGTTCCATTAGTAATATAAAAAACGCCGAGCATTAAGACTAGCGTACCCAACAACTCTGATAGAAAATTCGGTACTGGATTCCTGATTTCGGCGCCTGTGGCGAAGGTACCAAGCTTTGCGTCTAAATTTTCTGTAGCTACAAAATGGTCTCGATACATCAGCCATACGCCTAGCGCACCTAGTGCAGCTCCTATGATTTGTGCCACGATATAGCCGCCTACTGAAGACCATGCGAATTTGCCTGTCATTGCCAAGCCCAGCGTCACCGCAGGATTGAGATGCGCGCCGCTATACGGGCCAGCTACCACTACGCCTACGTATACCGCCAAACCCCAAGCAAAATTGATGAGCAACCAACCGCCATCGTTGCCTTTGGTTTTGTCAAGCACTACATTGGCGACTACGCCACACCCTAATAAAATCAATAGAAAGGTTCCGATAATCTCTGCATGGAAAGCTGTCATGTTCGTTTTGTTTTTAGTCTTTAGCGCGCTTGCTTTGCAAGCTTTTAGTCTTTGGTCTTTAGCTATATGCTGCCCAAACTAAAGACCAAAGACTAACTCCTAAAGACCAATTAAAGATGCTCAAAAGTAAAATATTCTCCCTGAAATCAGGCTAAAAACAAATGCAAAATCCCATCTTGGAGGTTATAAAAATCGGCTTCGGGTAGGCGCGGTGCTAGGCGTTGAATGGCTAATTGGGAACGTATGCCCCGTTTGCAGTATACCACAATGGGTATGCTAGTATCTAAGCGGTCGGTTTGTCGAAAGAGGACGCTCATCGGTATCAAGTCTCCGCCGATATTATAGGCTTCATGCTCATTCAGTTCGCGTACATCTATGAGTTGAAAGTCTTTGCCTTCGGCTTGCCATGCTTTGAGTTCTTTGTATGTGAGTTGCTGGATACTATTCATTTGGTCAATAATTTATGTTGTTCTAATAGCCAGCCTTTATTGGCGAGCGGCGAGGTTGCAGCGAGTTGTTCGCCAAGCTGTGCGAGTTTGCTGGCTACATTCGACTTTGGACTAATTTTTAAATCGTAGAGTTTTTTCACCAATTTCAAAAAATTCACATAGTTTGAGCGATGATAGTCGCTGAGTTCACGGCTGCGACGTAGTAAACTTTTGGTCGCATTCACCAAAGGATAAAAGGCTTCCACCTCATCCAATTCATAATAGACCTTCAATAAAATCAACTTCGCGGAAGCATGATAAAAAATATCCGTAAATTCCACTTGATGTAGAAATTCCAGCGTTTTTTCATGTTCACCTTTTGCGAAATAGAGCGCGGCAAGCTGATAGTCTACGGTATTTTGGCGTTCTGCTTCCAAGAGTTCGCCTTGATGTTTTTTTATGAATTGCTCCGTCCAAGCGTACTCCCCTATCCGCATACCTGCTGTGGTGGCATTCATAAAACTCCACTTCGTGAGGTAGCCTTGCTGCAAAAGTAAATTCTGCTCATCCAAGGCCTGATAAATGGCGACCATTTCTTTATAATAGGCAATTTGTCCAAAATTCACCTGCCGAATACAGTAATTGAGCATATAGGTATAGATATTTCGGACTTCATCGGGTGGTAGCAAGGCTTGATGTTCTGTTAGCAGCTTACGCAAAGCATGGTACTTTCCCTCATCGGGAGTTTCCAGAAAAAGATAGGTTTGATGAAAAATTTGCAATGCTGGATAAGCCGTATACTTTTCAGGATATTGCTTATAAAACGCCAAAAAATCGTCCAAAAAATCGCTACTATACTTCCCGCCTAGCACCGCCGAACGATTGACCATCTCGCAAGCATTGCGTAGCTTATGACTCCAATAATAGACATCTAATCTATCGCTGGTGTATTGTAAGTTTTCGTCATAGCTCAATTTATTCAGTTTGCTTTGTGTAAAAGCATAATAATTCAATTGCTCATACAATAAGGATTCGGCTCTATAAAAATCAATACTTTGATGCGCCTCTTTTTGCCGCAGTTGTTCCACCCGCCGCACTACCCTAGGAATAGGGCGTTGTAGATTGCGTTTCAGTAAAGCTTCCAATAGTGTAATATATTGCTGCATAGGCGTACTTTGCTGCTGCACATAAGTGAGGTAGCCATACAGTAATTGCAATAAATCAGAAATGACATTATTCAAGCGTACTTCCCGATAATTATCATCCTGAAAGAGTAATTGATATACATAGGGCTTTTCTAAATACGAATGTTGGAAACTCGGCGCGTACCGCAAAACATGGCTACATAGCTGCCGTACCTTTTCATTTTTATTAAAAAAAGGCGAATAAACGTAGTTTTTGAACTGTACGCGCTCTTTTTCGGAGAGTGCTGCTAAAATTTCTATGAGAATTGTTTTCTGCAAAAATCTATATTTAGATTTATATGTATTTATTTTTAAAAACGTAAAAAATTGAAAAACAATATTTTAAAAATATCAGTTTCGTAAATTTACAAAAAATGAATCTATTATATATCTATAAATGCCCGAAAATGTAGTTTTTAATCCCTCGCACTCCCTCTACTTTTGTAATGCAAACGGATTTTAACCATTACACACAAATATTCTTTGCCAACTTTGGTAGCAAAGAATCTACAACAACTATCATCCGCATGAAAAAGATATTACGTTTATTCAACACCTTTCTTATTATTTTATGTGCCTATGGACTTTCGGCACAAGGAGCAGTAGTTATCTTAGATTACCACAAGGGAAGCGTCTGTGCTGGTCAGCAGGTTTGTGCCTCTGTAAAGACACTTGCTTTTGATATAAGCGTCACCGACATCGAGCTTGGCTTTAGTTGGAATCCTGAAGTTTTAAGTTTTGCTGCTGTGCAGCCATCAGGCATAGCCGCTCCCTTTGAATGGAGTTTTGAGGATCATTTTACAGCCACTAGTAATGAGCTCTCTTTTGATTGGCAAAGTGAAACACCAGTTGAGCTTCCACTAAATGTGTTTTTATTTGACATTTGCTGGGAAGTAAGTGCTGATTATACGAATCAGATAGCAGAGTTGGAATTAGAGTTTACAGAAGCTAATTTCTTGGATGGAAACAATGCACATGATGTCGGATATGTTACAAACATCTATCCCATTTCCGTGTTGCCACCCAGTATTCGATTTGAAAGTCAGTTCATCACCAATGATGTTAGTTCCGTTTGTGTGCCAGTCGTCACTTTTAGCTTTCACGAGGCTACTGCTGTCGATTTCACCATAGACTGGGATGCAGACTTTTTAGCCTTTCAATCTATCAAGCTAGATAATAGCGAATTTGATGGTCTGACAGTTGATGATTTTTCGCTGCTTTCTGATGAGCAACTTAATGTAAGCTGGAACGCACTAAATGCTAATCCTCTTGACTTAGATCTTATTAATGGAGGAATAGGAGGCACGCGTGCCTTCATGTATGAAGTATGCTTTGATGTAATTAACAATAGTAGTGGCTTTTCTAGCCCCATTAATTTAGTGATGGACGAAACAGATAAGCCCACCATAATGACTTCATGCAGTACATTAGACATAAGTACAGTAAACGAAGGGCGAGTACAGTTGGTAGGCGATGGTATGTCCATTGAATTTCCTGATAGTACAATTTCTGCTAATACTACAGATATTTGTATTCCAACTTATGCTAATAATTTAGAAGAAATTGTCTCTTTTCAATTTTCGATGCTTTGGGATGAAGAAGTACTAGAATTCAATAGTGTAAAACTTGACGAATCAGTTCTCCCCCAAATTTCTACGGCTAATTTTGGTACAGATACACCTGGTGAGTTGCGCGTTTCTTGGCTAGACCCTAATGTACTAGGATATGAGATTAATGACGGTGACATTCTATTTGAAACTTGCTTCGATGTGATCGGACAAATAGGTGATGAAACACAGATTTTTCTTGGTGGTGATTCGCTTGGTATCGGCACTGAAATCCTCAGCCCACAGCTAGACATTTTACCCGTATTAGATGTACCAGGAACTATCCGTATTCGTGGAGAAGGTCGCTTTGTACTTCCCGGCGATGCCAATGAAGACAAGGAAGCTAACCACTTCGACCTCCTACATGTAGGGCTTGGCTATAATGCGATAGGCACAGAACGCGCCAATACGAATATTGAATGGGAACGCAAATATAGCCGCAATTGGGGCGAAGCCTCTCCTATTTCGCTAGTCAATTACAAGCATAGCGACACCAATGGCGATAGCCAAGTGAATATGGATGATGTGCAAGCCATTGTGCAGAATTGGGGAGAAATGATAGATGTAGCAGGTAATATGTACGAACCTGACGACTATATCGGAGAAGCAATACTCACGATAGAAGAAACTACCGCAAACCCAGAACAAGAAATATTGGAACTGCCCATCTTGCTAGGCACAAACGATATGTCTACCGAACAAGCCTATGGCATTGCATTCAGCATTAGCTACGACTATGAGGGCGATATACCTGATACAGATTGGATAAGTGTGGAAGCGCAAGATTCATGGCTGGGTACGCTTGGTGAAGATTTAGTAAGTATTCAGCGGCACTTCCCAGAGCAGCAACGCCTAGATATAGCCCTCACGCGCCTCGACCGTATTTCTAGGGATGGGTCGGGTCAAATCGCGCAGTTGAGTATTGTAGTAGAAGATATTTTGCTACTGATGACACAACCACAAGATAAATCGAAGATGCTCGACTTTACTATACACGACATCCGTCTTATTAATGAAAATGAAGAAGCAATAGAAGTGCAAGACCGTCAGATAAACATAGAAATGGATACCTCCACAGGTTTAATGACGCTTGCAGATTCCGCAATCACTGTTTTTCCAAGCATTACCCGCAACCGATTACACTTAGTGAGTGATGAAACAATTGAGCAAGCCATCATTTTGAATCTAGGTGGTATGCAAATAGATGTAATAGAACATCCACAAGCTACACTCGATGTAAAAGGCTTGGATAGCGGGATGTATCTATTACATCTCATCACCGAGGAAGGCATTAGTGTGAAGCGGTTTACGGTGCAATAAAACAATCATAAATCAAATAGTTCATCAATCATTACTTGAAGACAGAGTTATGATTGATGATTCCAGATTTATTTGATTTAAGATTTGGTCTCAAGGATAAGTCGTTCACACAAATAAATCACCCGTGTTACGAAGGCAGTATATGGAATAAAAACGCCCCAAAAAACCATCCCAATTTGCCAAACTTCAAACTCATGAATATATCCATAGAGAAAAGGGCTGCGCGCCCTTTTCTTTTTTCATTTTGGGTAAAGAGCACCTACGCCTTTTCTTCCCACACTTGGCATAAATGTACAATCATCTCCACAGCCTCTTCCATATCTTTGATAGATACCCATTCTTTTACGGAGTGAATGCCTTGCATACCTGTAAATAAATTGGGGCAAGGCAATCCCATGAAGGACAGGCGCGAACCGTCCGTACCACCACGAATCGGATGTTTCACAGGTTCATAGCCTAAACGTCGGATAGCTGCTTCGGCATTTGCCACCACTTCAGGATGTTGGTCAAGCACTACTTTCATATTGCGATACTGCTCTTGCACAATGAATTCCGCGCTAGAGTTGGGATACTCCTTTAGCACCGACTCCATAATAGCTTTCAGCTCCGCCTCATGTGCTTGCAATTTTGCTGTAGTAAAGTCGCGAATAATAAATTTCAACTCTGCACGCTCCAATACGCCTTGCATGGATACAGGATGTACAAAACCTTCTTTTTTTGCCGTCACTTCAGGGCAAAGGCGATCTTTCGGGAGTCTATCGAGAATAGCAGCAGCTATTTTCATGGCATTCTCCATCTTACCCTTGGCATAGCCAGGATGTACCGATACGCCTTGAATCTTAATCGTTACACTATCTGCCGAGAAGGTTTCATCCTCTAGAGTACCAGGCACACCACCATCAAGCGTATAGCCAAAAGTGGCGTTGAGTTTTTCCATATCCAGATTATTTACCCCCTTCCCTACTTCCTCATCGGGCGTAAATAAAACTCGGATAGTCCCGTGCTTAATTTCTGGATGATGCATTAAATAATGCGCCGCATCCATAATTTCTGCTACGCCTGCTTTATCATCTGCTCCTAGTAGCGTGGTGCCGCTAGTAGTGATAATTTGATTTCCAATTTGCTTATTTAAATGCGGATAAGCGGTTGGCGTAATGACCTGTGCCGTATCGTCAGGCAAGGTGATATTCCCCCCTTTATAATCATGTACGATAGGTTTCACGCCTTTACCACTACAATCGGGGGCTGTATCTACATGCGAGCAAAAGCAAATAGTTGGTACATCCTTGTCTGTGTTTGATGGAATGGTCGCGTAGACATAGCCATATTCGTCCAAATGTGCATCCGTAATCCCCATTGCTTGCAACTCTTGTACAAGCACGCGACTAAGGTCTTTTTGCTTTTCCGTAGTCGGATAGGTGGTAGAATTAGGGTCGGATTGGGTATCAATCTGAACATAACGCAAAAAACGTTCTGCTACTGTAAATGTATAATCTAAAGCCATCTTGTGCTAGTAAATTTGTGACCTAAAAAATCAGGTATGCTAAGTTTTAAAGCACGAAGTTAAGGAAATAAAGACGCAAATGTGACTGTCTAGCAAGCAATTGAGGCAGATTTTCGCGGATTTTCTGCTATAATTTGTTTACCTTTGCAAACCTTTTTGCTAAGGGTGTAGCTAAACATAATAAATCTAGTAAGAGGTGGATGATAAGCTTACTGCTTCCTAGCAAAAACTGCTTTGCTGATAAGAGTTTGTTGTGGTTTTTTAGCCAATGCAACTAAGAGCATGATTAGGATGTTCTTTTTATGCTCTAAAATCAGAACAAACATACATAAAAAATAGAAAAAGTTCTATGAGTAAGACGAAAGTGCTGATCGTTACGCAGGAAATGGAACCATACACTGCACTCACCGAAATATCTAACATTGCGCGCCAATTGCCACAACATGTGCAATCGAAAGGAATGGAAATTCGGCTATTGATGCCCAAGTATGGCACAATTAACGAACGACGACATAAGCTCCATGAGGTTGTACGCCTGTCAGGAATGAATATCATTGTAAATGAAGATGATTTTCCACTTATCATAAAGGTAGCTTCTGTAGTAGGTGCACGTATGCAAGTCTACTTTTTGGACAATGAAGACTTCTTTAAGCGCAAGTTTATATTTGAAGATGCAGAAGATAAACCCTTCGAGGACAATGATGAGCGCATGATTTTCTTCTGTAAAGGAGTGCTAGAAACCGTTAAGAAATTCGGTTGGGCACCTGATATTATCCACTGCCACGGCTGGATGACTAGTCTTATTCCACTATATACAAAGACTGCCTACAAAAGTGAACCTTTATTTCAGGATTCAAAGGTGGTATATTCTGTCTATAACCAGAATTATGAAAATGCCTTTGGGGATGACTTTATAGAAAAAGCCTCTATTAACAATTTGCGTCCTGATGATTTAGCAGCTTATGTGAATGAAGCCAATATCACCTTACACAAAGGAGCTATTGCTTTTTCGGACGCAGTAATTCAAGGGCATTCAGAATTAACAGAAAATGCACTTCAAGCACTGGAAACCGTAGGTGAAAAACCTATATTAGATTTTCAATCAGAAGAAGAATATCTAAATAAATATATAGAATTCTACAAGAGCTTGCTCGAAACAGAAAAAGAAGCCGAAGAAGAAACGGCTGTCTAAATAAGAGCGCGTCCAGAAAAAAGGTTTGTTGGAAGATACTTCAACAAACCTTTTTTGCATTTAAAGAACTCCTTTAAAAGATAGAGTTGAGTATTTGATTATATAATGTCAATTTAAATTTTCAACTACTCAAATCATAAAAAGACTTGCTCGGGTAAATACTCAATGAGTGAATTGTGAATGACTGAATGAGCGAATAAAGTTTAGAATTATTCACTCATTCAAAATTTTTTCATTCACTCATTGAGTATTTACTTGCTCGACAGCTAAGCAATTTATAATCAGCTATGTGCGAAGCTATAAAATGCTTTATTGTTATATAGTCATATTGCTTTATTGTGAAAATCAATGCTTTAATCTAGCACAGAACAATAAAACAGTATAACAATACGGCAATAGATTATCAAAGTCGAAATCATCAAATTAACAAACTAAGTGCAACCATCACTTATGAAGCATAACAAATCAATTCTTGCCCTAGTAGTTTTATCAATAGTAATACTATTTCAGGCTTGCAATGATCCCATCAGTATCGGTACGGAACTCGTTGAGGATGAGGGACTCAATATCCAATATACCGAAGACATACCCCTAGAGGTATCTACTGTACAAAGTGACTCTGTGCTAACGTACCGTATAGGGTCGCTACTCAATGCACACCCCTGTGGAAAATTTCAAGACCCCTTTTTCGGTCTAGCTACTGCCGAAATCTATACCGAAGTAGGCTTGCAAGTTCCTAATAACGACTTCACAGGTTTAGAGGTACGCGCCGTGGATAGCTTAGATGTGGTGTTGCCCTATAATATTGATTTTTCTTATGGAGATTTGAGCAAAACACAAACCTTTGAGGTGTTTGAAATGACCGAAAGCATGGACATAGAGCAAGACTATTTCTCTGATGACACCTTCATGTTCGATGAAACACCTATTGGTACTTGGACAGGTAACACAAACATTCTAGACTCTACTATTATTTTCGATTATAGTTTTTCGGATACCATTGTAGAAGCACGCTTTCCGCACATTCGTATTCCATTGAGTTTTGATTTCAAGCAAAAGTTCGTAGAACTCATCACACAAGACACTTTTAATGTAGAAAATGATTCCTTTTTTCAGGCTGATGTGCTAAAAGGACTACATATTCGTGCCACAGAGATTACAGAAGGTCTGCCTGCATTTGATTTCCAATCTACCAGAGCAGGCATTCGTATGGTCTACAATGACGACTCGAATAATGATGGTATATTCAGCGACGGAGAAAAACGACAGTTTATGTTCCGCTTCTTTGCAGGCGCACTTGGCGGCATCAATGCTAGTACAGTACATATTGAACATGATTATACCAATAGTCCTATAGAAACATTCATTGACAACCCCAACCCTACAGATAGCATTTTTGTACAGGGTTTGCAAGGCTTATTAGGACGGGTCGCATTCCCCGATTTGAGTAGCTTGCAAAATGTCTTAGTCAATCAAGCTGTTTTGGAGTTTGATGTCATTGAGTTGGCAGAAAATGACATTACGAAATACCCGCCTATCGATCAAGTCCGTGTCATGTATCGCAATGAAGATGGAGTACTCGCCATAGCTGACGACTATCGGAATGTAGCTAATAGCAATTTGCCCGTAGCAACGGTAGTAGGCGGCAATGTGGAAACAACAAGCGAAGGTGCACAATCCTATCGTTTGAATATTTCAAATCATTTCCAACAAATACTAGATGGCGATGTGCCTTCCGAAATATTTGTGCAAACCGTCTACCCTCAAGCACAACGAGCCACACGAGTAGTCCTTCGGAAACCTCGCTTTAAGCTTACATACACTAAGTTATAAAACAAAAAGCCTCTTGTTATTCGCAAGGGGCTTTTTATTTACAAAACATGAAAACAATTATCCAGCAGCTCACTAATAGTCCCAAACAGCTTTTTCTCATGGACGGCTTGGGTGCAGTATTAGCTGCCTTTGGAGCAGGATGTATTTTAGCTAGTTTTGAAACGTATTTTGGCATGCCCAAAAGTGTGCTTTATCCATTTACCGCTATTGCCTGCTTATACGCGCTCTATTCTTTGAGTTGCTATTTCCGCTTAAAACAGAATTGGAAGCCTTATCTTCTAGCAATTATTATAGCAAATATCGTGTTGCTTGCTGGTATTATTGGCTTCGTAAGTTATCACGCTCAAAGCCTAACTAGCTTAGGTTGGACGTATTATACACTCGAAATAATCGTGACTATTGCAGTAATAGTTATTGAAATAATTGGACTTTCTAAATTAGCACCTAATCAATAAAGCACAAATAGCCTTTTTTTATGTTTAAGGGAATCGGCAAAAAATAACCTACCCGTTTGTCTTGTTCTTTTTCCAGACAGCTTCGTTGCTCATCAGTTACAGAACCAGCTATGCGCCTTCTTCGCGCCTTACTGCCTGAAAAAATAACGAACCCAAACTATGGGTAGGTTATTTCTTACCGATTCCCTAATCAATAGACTTTATTCATAAAGAATGTTATAGAAGAAGAAATAGTTATTTTTCGTCCTATCAAGGCACAAAAAGCGGATTTATGCCGTGTATATTGAGCATTTTTATAACGAAGATAGGGCGGAAAAGAACATTTTTAATTCATAACATTCTTTGTGAATAAAGTCTAATACGTAAAAACCAATTTTTATTTCGTGATACAGTCCATATTTCATACCTTTCGGCAGCAAAACAAAACGAAGAGCAAATTTGTAACTGTTTTTTCAGTTACATTTTCCTGAAATTATGTACTACTTTCTGGTGTCAGCCTATACTTAATTGGGCTGCACCGCGGCGATACAAGCGATATTTTTTTTTGTACTTTTGCTGCATCGGATATTGAATAGTTGAATAACTATAATCAACTGCTTATTGAATTTGCCCAATACGAATGCAAGCAATAATAGATAAATATCGCCACATCATTGTCCAGATTGCTACACCTTATAGCAAGGGTACGGGCTTTTACCTAAGTCCGTATAATATCATTGTCACTAATGAGCATGTCGTACGCGACAACCGAGAAGTGGTGATTGAAGGTAAAAGCTTCACTCGCCAGCTCACTCCTGTGCTTTTTCTTGACGAAAAATATGACCTTGCATTTCTAGCAGCTCCTGAAAATACCAACCTACCCGAAGTGGAAATTGGAGGACAAAGTGGCATCAACGAAGGCGATAAGGTACTGGCTGTGGGGCACCCTTTAGGACTATCCTTTACGTTTACACAAGGTATTATTTCCAATAAGGCACAGGAAGCAGGCACTGTAAGCTACATTCAGCATGATGCCGCCTTGAACCCTGGCAATAGTGGCGGGCCACTTATAGATAGCGAAGGCCGCATCATTGGGGTCAATACATTTGTCATCAAAGATGGGCAGAACATTGGTTTTTCGTTGCCCGTCAATTATCTCCGCCAAACCATAGAAGCATTTCAAGCAGGCCATTCTGAGTTGGGTATCCGCTGTGCAGCTTGCATGAATATCATTTTTGAGTCGGAGGTAGAAAATCATTATTGTCCGCATTGTGGTGCAAAAGTAGTACTGCCGAGCACTATAGAAGAATACAAAGCAAACGGAATAGCTAAAACTATAGAAGTCATGCTGGAACGCGCGGGCCACGATGTGCGACTTTCCAGGCGAGGACCAAACAATTGGGAAATTCGAGAAGGAAGCGCGAAAATCCTCATTTCTTATCACGAAGATTCAGGGCTAATAGTAGGAGATGCTTATCTCTGTCTATTGCCACAGAAAAATATCAAACCCATTTATGAATTTCTGCTGCGCCAAAATAATACTATGGACGGCTTAACTTTCAGCATCAATCCCAATGGACAAGACATCATCCTATCCTTACTCATCTATGATCGCTACTTGAATGAAGATATTGGCATTCGTCTCTTTCAGCACCTTTTTGAGCGGGCAGACTATTACGACAATGTACTTGTAGAAGAATATGGCGCTTACTGGAAAGAAGAAGCAACCCTCGAGTAAGTGGTAATGCGATAATGTTGAAATGTGGTGATGCTACAATATTTCCTCTATTATAAAATTTCAGCATTGACACATTATCGCATTATCTCATTTCAATATACCGTCCCCTTCCATTCAAAACGATAACATTTCCATAATTTCTTTTAAGAATCCATTAAGGGACATCTCGTCGCAAGCTCCAAACATTACAGGCGACAAACAAATGGTAAGCATCTAAAACAAAACATAAAATCAGCTTTACCATCATTTTTCACAAATCCAAATCAAAACAAACTAACAATGAGATTTTTAATGCTATGCGTAGCTCTTTTCGCTACTTGTTTCCAAATCAATGCACAAACGGAAGACTCTAGAAATGCTTTAATCAATTACAGCTTTAATATTGAAACGGGCTTAGTGAAAGGTTTAGACCCTTTTGAAGCGGTCACGGATAGAGAAAAGCGCATGTTGCGAAAAGCGAATGAGCAACGCCAAAAGCAATGTATGGACGCGACATTTACAGCACTGCTTGATGATTTGAAAGGCAAACAAATAGGCATGTTACCCGTCAATAGTATGGAAGGGACGGTAAAGTATCACCAAGAGTATCCATTTCCACTGATACCAAAGCAAGCAGTGAAAAAACACGCAGGTGAAAACCGCGCAGACTACTACTTCAACCTCAACGTAACACTCACCAAAACCATGCTTGGTGGTATATTCGGGGTGAAGCCAAAGGCAAATGTACGTCTGGTGGTATTCGATCCTGCGGGCAACAAGGTGAAGGAAGTAAAAGGCAAGGCGAAGGCAGCTAAAAATGTTCGCATCTTCGATTTTCCGGGCAAAACCTTCGACAAAATTGACTTGGCGTATGTAGAACCTTTCGTGGAATCTATGATGCCAACCATCGAAGCGGCGATAGATAATACGGTTCGCCAATTTTAGGGCTTCGGAAAAAGTCGAATTTTAAAGAATCAAAGATTTTTATGTGTTCTCATAATGTGAATCAGCTTAGGATAAGCTGATACTTTAATCAAGTAGGTAGTCAATGTATATTGGCTGCCTATTTCTTTTTCTGATACTGATTAGCGCGTATATTTTCATTGGCAAGTCGGGCGGTTTCTTGAATGCGTTTCAGGCGAGTAGGTGCACGCTTGGCATTGAATATCCATTCCAAAATACCACGCTTGATAGAGCGTGGAAATGCCTCGAAATACTGCTTGGCGTGTTCATATTTCTGAAACTCTGCTTCCAAATCATCAGGGATAATGCCCGCTTCTACCTCATTCAGGGCATCCCAAGTACCACGTTCTTTGGCGAGTGCAACCATTTCCAAACCTTTCGGCTGCATCCGATTTGCTGCAGTCAGTTTGGCTATTAATTCCTTATTGACTTTACTCCAATTGCTATTCGGATTGCGCTTCGAGAAGTATTGAAAAAAACTTTCTGCGTCGCGCTTATTGATTTTGCTATCTATCCAACCAAAACAAAGGGCTTCTTGCAAGGCTTCTTTATAGGTAATGCTTGCTTTGCCACTTGCTTTTTTATAAATAATCAGCCAAACCGCAGCCGTATTTTCATGATGTTCGAGTAGCCATTGTCGCCACGTCGTAATATCTTTAGCCGTTGTAGTAGAAATATCATCTGCTCTCATAGGTCGGATTTTGGTCTAAATTAGTGCTTTTTGGTGAGTTTTGGGCAAAAAAAAGCGCAGGCTTTGCTGCGCTCCAATGATGAAATTTTCAATCGGGTGATTAGTATGAAATATGTAGATTGTTTTTTCTAAAGACGTGAGATATTAGATTTGAGATAGGAGACTTTTTTGTCTGTGATGTAAACACTCAATTCTAAATTCCCAATTTTTACAACTAAGGCGTTTGAAGTGCCTAAAAAGTTACAGGTGATTCCTTTTTTTTCAAAAAAAAATAAATTGTCCTATATTTTTGCTGACAAAAACATGACACTATAAGGATGCAAGTGGCAGAAAAAAGGATGCACCAAGATTTGTTAATGAGATGTTAATAAATATACTGTTGAACTCATACCAATGCAAGAAAGCGGTTTAGATTTTCAATTTGATGCCAGATGGCGTGTCGAGAAGTACGACGAAACGGACTACTATCAAGCATTGAGTGGTAGAGGCTTTAGCGCAGTCGACTTTGTAGGGCTTTGGTGCGACGAGGTAGTATTTATAGAAGTAAAAAACTACCGCAATCGCCCTGCAGACCAATTGGAACGTACTCGCGAAAAAATAGAAGGTGAAACACCACCTTTAGTACAGATTTTTGATGAAAAAGTATGGGAAACCCTAGAAGGTATCGAACTCATTGGAAAAGCCTTGCGGCGGCGGTGGTGGTATCGGCAATACTACAAACTCCTGTCTTATCCCGCTTTGAAGGCACGACTCTTGCGCTCCAAACGCCTATTTTGGATGTATGTAGACGAAAAAATACAAACAGATACCAGTGCCGTTCGCTTAGTGCTTTGGATGGAGTTGCCCGATGCTTTAGCAACAGAACGAGCAAATGTAGCGACCGCTTTAAAAAGACAACTTGAAGCAGATTTTCAGCAAATTGAAATGGCTAGTCAGGCACAGCATCCCTTCGGCGATAGTCTTAGTGTTAAGTCTATGGAGTAGATGCGGAAGAATCCAAAAAAAATTCGGTTCTTTGCTTGTGAAGTGAAATGCAACATGAACGTACAAAAAAATACATATTACATATTCGTCATTTTTTTTATTTGTTTGTTTGGAACAAATGAAATTTTAGCGCAAGATGCCAAAAACCCATTCGAGCTGACCACACGCCTAGATGCAACAGCAACACCAGAGGCAGCTACACCTATTCCACCTGCAACGAACCCACTCGAAATTACTACACCTAGAAATACCGCTACCGAAACGGATACAGCTACTGAAGAAACGGAAACGGAAGAAATAATAATAGAGCCTGAAGTGACTGACGAAGCAGAAGCGGAAAAGCTCGTCATTGATACGGAGAATCCGTTTGAAATGATTACATCTACCAGAAAACAGGAAACTACTGCCATAACCGAGGCGACACCTAAACCTACGAAAACTACATCAACATCAACTGCGCCCTCAGGAGTAAAAACCGTTCCATTAGATACGAAAAATACAGGTTCGCTTTTTGGTATTGTGCTAGGGCTTTGCCTATTGTTAGCCTTTTTGTTTGCAGGCTTTCGTTCGTCTTTTAATAAGGCAATCCAAAATATTACGAATGCCAATATCCTAAAGCAAAGCTATCGGGAAATGAGTACCATCGGGCAAATGCCGCTTAATGTATGGTACATTTTTTCTTGGATAAGTATGGGGGTATTTGTGTTCCTATTGATGCGCTATTATGGCTTTGGACTCACGGAAAGTTATCTCGGCAATTTGGCTTATTGTATCGGTATTGTGAGTGCATTGATGTTACTCAAACACGGGGTATTATTTCTAATTGGTGCTATTTTTCCAACCGAAAAAGAAGTACAATTATATAATTTTTTGATTATCATTTTCGGGGTAGCATTGGGCGTTTTTTTAGTTCCAGCCAATATTTCCATCGCTTACTTACCGTCTAATATGGTCATTTATGCCATTTATGTGGCTTTGGCTCTCGTAGCTTTATTTTATTTATTACGCTCTTTTAGAGGATTAATGATTAGTAATCGCCTACTTAGTTTTCATAGATTTCACTTTTTGTTGTATATTTGCGCCGTCGAAATCGCGCCTGTTATCATATTATTGAAATTGGGATTACTATCAGCAGGAAAATAGTTCGTTTGAATGGCACTTAACAATGTAGCAGAACAGCAGCAATATAAAGTGGTGAATACCATACTCGTATCGCAACCTAAACCAGAACGTTCGCCCTATTATGATCTGGAAAAAAAATATGGTCTGACCATTGATTGGCGGCCCTTTATTCATGTGGAAGGCTTGACGGCCAAAGAATTCCGCAAGCAACGTATTCGCCCCGATGAATACTCTGCTATCATTTTTACCAGTAAAAATGCAATAGAACACTTCTTCCGGCTGTGCGAAGACATGCGTATCACCATGTCGCAGGACACGAAGTACTTTTGTCTCTCGGAAGCAATTGCGAATTATTTGCAGAAGTTCATTGTGTATCGAAAGCGTAAAGTTTTTGTGGGTAAACGTGTAGTAGAAGACTTATCTACGGCTTTTAACAAGCATAAGGATAAAGAAAAATTCCTTTTGCCTTGCTCTAATTTAGGTAGCAAAGCCGTTTCTGCTTATCTCGAAAAGAATAACTTAAATTGGAAAGATGCCCTCATGTACCGTACAGTCAGTAGTGATTTATCGGACTTGAGCGATGTGACTTATGATGTGCTGGTGTTCTTTTCGCCGCTAGGAGTAAAATCTTTGGTAGAGAATTTTCCTGATTTTAAGCAGAATGAAACCCGTATTGCCGTATTTGGCAATATGACCAATAAAGAAGTTCAAGATAGGGGCTTAACCGTAAATATTAAAGCACCTGCACCAGAAACGCCATCTATGACGATGGCATTGGAGCAGTATTTACAGAAATCGAATAAAGACTAAGGAAGCACTAACTCAAGGGGCTTCTATCAAAATAAATAGACACCTAAAACCCTGACAACTTTTCTTTGTTGTTGGGGTTTTCTTTTTAGTAAAATATTAGAATGACATGGTGTTTATCGAAGAACTGCGGACTGCCCTAAAAGGCGAATTACCAGGCTATACCGCTCAACTCAAAATGGCACATAGCTTTCGGAATAGCGGGCCACAGTATGTGGAAGATGCGACTCCAGCAAGCGTATTGATATTATTTTATCAAAAAAATGGTATTTGGCATATTCCGCTCATTCAACGTCCATCCAATAACCCTGCCGACCCACATAACGGACAAGTAGCGTTTCCCGGCGGACGCTATGAAACCGAAGATAATACCCTCCAAAATGCCGCCCTCCGCGAAGCACAGGAAGAAGTAAATATCCAGCCCAAAGATGTGCAAGTATTGGGCAAATTGACTCCGCTTTACATTCCTGTGAGTGGCTATTTGGTTCATCCCTTTGTAGGCTACTTGGATTATATTCCAGATTTTGTACCACAAGCAGGCGAAGTGCAAAGCATTATAGAAGCTCCTGTGGAAAGTTTTCTAGATACACGCAATTTGCATAAAAAAGACATGCATTTTTCGGAGGGCAGAACCTTAAAAGGAGTAGACTATTTTGACATTGAAGGCAAAGTAGTGTGGGGCGCAACCGCCATGATGATGAGCGAAATACTGGATGTATTGAGGGAGTCAAAGGAAATATGTGACTTGCTATAATAGTGGACAGTAGGCATGATGCCGAATAGCCGGATTCAATTGTTTGGGAAATAACTGTGCTTGGGGCGCATAGACAGCAGCTACGTTCAACCGTAGCTGCTATTTACACCCGCAAACGCTCCAAAGGCAATTCAAATCCCTCCAATACCGCTTCGCCACGCAAACTTTTTCCTTCAAATCCTTCTACCAATTCCACGCTTTGCCCCACTCTATAAATCCATGCTTTTTCGCTATACGGGTCTATGAGCCATGCTAGGCGCACGCCGTTTGCCATCCAAGTATCTATCATTTTGCTTTGTAGTTTTTTCAAGCTGTCCGTACTCGAGCGCACTTCTACTACAAAATCAGGCACGACTTGCAGGAATTGCTCGTCGGAATTTTCGGGAAGTGTCGCTAAACGTTCATCCGATACCCAAGCACAATCAGGACTTCGGACAGCACCTGTTGGAAGTTCTATGCCTGTTGAGGGACTGAAACAGTCACCTAATTGATGTTCGTGATACCACATAAATAAGTACCCACTAACGATAAATTCGCGTTTTCCTGAACCTTTTTTTACTGGAGACATAATGCTTACTTTTCCATCTGCTGCGCGTTCCATCAGCAAATCGGGGAATTGAATATATAAGGCAGTAAACTCCGCAATAGACAAAGGCTGCCCCAAAGAAATTGAGCCATGCTTGAACAATTCGGTAAGCACAGAAGGTGCGGCTACTGCTGTAGTTGTCATGCTAATTTTATTTTTGTATTTTCAATGGATTTAAAGGCAATTCAAAACCCTCCAATACCGCTTCGCCTCGCAAACTTTTTCCTTCAAAGCCTTCTACCAATTCCACGCTTTGCCCCACTCTATAAATCCATGCTTTTTCGCTATACGGGTCTATGAGCCATGCTAGGCGCACGCCGTTTGCCATCCAAGTATCTATCATTTTGCTTTGTAGTTTTTTCAAGCTGTCCGTACTCGAGCGCACTTCTACTACAAAATCAGGCACGACTTGCAGGAATTGCTCGTCGGAATTTTCGGGAAGTGTCGCTAAACGTTCATCCGATACCCAAGCACAATCAGGACTTCGGACAGCACCTGTTGGAAGTTCTATGCCTGTTGAGGGACTGAAACAGTCACCTAATTGATGTTCGTGATACCACATAAATAAGTACCCACTAACGATAAATTCGCGTTTTCCTGAACCTTTTTTTACTGGAGACATAATGCTTACTTTTCCATCTGCTGCGCGTTCCATCAGCAAATCGGGGAATTGAATATATAAGGCAGTAAATTCAGCAATAGACAAAGGCCGCTCCAAAGAAATTGGGCCATATTTGAACAATTCGGTAAGCACAGGAGGTGCGGCTACTGCTGTATTTGTCATGATGCGATATTATTTCCTCCAAAAATAGGCTTTCTTAGAATAAGTTGCTTGAAATCGAACACAAATTTGATTTTGCCCGTACCTTTGCCCTATAAAAGTCAGCGAAAAAGATGAACAACGAAAAAGCACTCCAAGCCCTCGAATTTTATTATGGTTACAAAAGTTTCCGTCCGATGCAGGCGGAAATTATTGAAAAAATAACAAGCGGAAAAGATACCCTTATCCTAATGCCGACAGGTGGTGGAAAATCCATCTGTTACCAAATTCCTGCCATCATTATGGAAGGTACAGGAGTCATCGTATCACCTCTGATTTCTTTGATGAAAGACCAAGTGGAAGCCCTAAAATCGAATGGTGTAGAAGCCGCCTACCTCAATAGTTCGCTTACGGCTGCCGAACAACGCGATGTAGAAGAACGCCTTTATTCTGGCAAGTTGGACATGATTTATGTCTCTCCTGAAAAGCTAGTGACGAAGGAGTTTGTACTGTCTTTATCGCGCATAAAAATCAACTTATTTGCGATTGATGAAGCCCATTGCGTATCGGCTTGGGGGCATGATTTCCGTCCAGAATATACGCACTTGAAATTCCTAAAACAGCAATATCCGAATACACCGGTGGTGGCGTGTACCGCTACCGCTGATAAAATCACCCGCCGCGATATTGTGAAGCAACTCCAAATGCAAGAGCCTGAAGTTTTCATTTCTTCCTTCGATCGTCCCAACCTCAGCCTTGATGTGCGCCCTGGGGTGAAACGCTTTGAGCAGATACTGAAATTCATCAAAGAACGCCCCAATCAGTCGGGTATTGTCTATTGCTTGAGTAGAAAAAGCACAGAATCCGTAGCTGCCAAATTGCGAGCTAAAGATATTGATGCGGAACACTACCACGCAGGCATGCCGCCGCAGAAACGCGCACAGGTACAAGAAGATTTTATCAATGATAAAACACCCATTGTCTGCGCTACTATTGCTTTCGGTATGGGTATTGATAAATCGAATGTACGTTGGGTAATTCATTACAATATGCCCCAAAACATTGAGGGTTTCTATCAAGAAATCGGACGGGCAGGACGCGACGGAGTAGCTTCGGACACCATGCTATTTTATAGCTATGCTGACGTGCAGAATTGGAAGGATATTATTAGTAAAAATGAAAGTAGCCAAAATGAAATTAAGCTCAGTAAGCTGAATCGGATGCAGCAATATGCGACTTCGCTTTTCTGTAGGCGAAAGGTATTGCTCAACTATTTTAGTGAAAACTGGAGAGACAATTGCGGCAATTGCGACATCTGTAAAAATCCGCCCGAATATTTCAATGGAACTGTCATTGCGCAAAAAGCCCTATCCGCTATTTATCGTTTGCGGCAAAATACAGGCTTGTTGTTGTTGATAGACGTACTACGTGGTTCGCAACGCCGCGAAATTTTTGATAAAGGCTATAATAAAATAAAGACGTATGGCGCAGGGCGCGATTATTCCTTTCAGGAATGGCGACATTATTTAGAACAATTGCTCAATCAAGGCTACATCGAAATAGCGCATGATGATGGCAATAAAATTAAGCTAACAACAGCAAGTCAGGCGGTACTATTTGAAGGCGAAAAAGTACAACTCATCAAGCTAGTAACGGCACAACAACGTGCTGAAAAAGACCGTAAAAAAGCCAATGTAAAAGTCAAAATCGAGCGCAATCGCGTACGCGATGATGTCTTTGAACACTTGCGCCAATTGCGCGCTACGATGGCACGCGAAGAAGGCATTCCGCCCTACATCATTTTCAGCGATGCCACCCTAGAAGAAATGGCTGCTATGAAACCCACCACCGAAGCTGCTATGCAACAAATTTCGGGTGTAGGCGCGCAAAAATGGAAAAAATACGGACGCACCTTTATGCGCGCTATTGAAACCTATTGCAAAGAAAATAATATTGACCTCACCCCACCGCCCGTGAAGGAAGTGGTAGTAGCACCCAAGCCTAAAAAAGACCCCAAAGCTCCGAAAATACCGACGGCAGAGCAGACCTATCAACTCTACCAAAAAGGCTTAACCGTGGAGCAAATCGCGGAACAACGCGAATTGAAGGGCAGTACGATTGCAGGACATTTAGTGAAACTTTACGAAGCAGGGCGCAATATACCGATCCAGAAATTTGTATCAAAAACGGAAATTCAGCAAGTGGCGGAGGCGATACAAAGCATGGAAGAACCCTATCGCGCAGGTGAGATTTTTGTGGCTTTGCAGGAACAATTGACTTATCCTAAAATCTATTTTGCGCTGGCTTATATTCGGAAACAAAAGTCTTGAACCATATAAGGCATTTAAGGCCATATAAGTTGCTGCTTATGTATACTTAAATGCCTTATATGGTTCAAAAATATGGCTCTTTGACAATTTTTACCAAAAACGCACAGGTGGACGGTCGACTCCAGTTCGACTGTCCACTATGTACTGGTCGAATGGACAGGCGAACTTGGAGTCGAATGTCATCAACTTAAGCAAAAGTTCATTGAAAGATTGAGTTTATGAGA
>JAHDCQ010000313.1 GCA_020629845.1 Saprospiraceae bacterium
TCTGCCTAGTTAGACCTGCATTTCCTGTACTTAGTGCTTGATTGGCAATCCAACTTTCTGTACCGCCTTCAAAACCATCTGCATAGACCAGTCTCCAATCTTTATTCGTCTCTTTACTTTCATAAATGATACCCGAATTGACACCCGTTAAACGCACATCGCCCACTACTTCTACCTTAGAGTCTGGATTAACTGTACCTACTCCAAAGTCGCCATTTGTATCGAAGGCACCCATATTTACATTATTTCTCCGAAAATGGATAGGTTGTCCATTAGCTGAATTAAGAATAGTAAGTCCAGCCGAACTTTGAAGTAAAGCATAGCTTCCCGTAGCGTTTGTATTTACATGGGAGAAACCAGCCCAGCCATTAATTCCCATAGCCCCTATATGAGCTCGACCTATTTCGGCAGATACATCTGTGTTAGGATAGACAGATAGTCGCTGTGAAGGATTGTTTATACCAATTCCTACACTGCCTAGCGTATAAATATTATTTCCAATCGCACTAGGAATCGTGTTTCCAGTATTTGCTAAATACCAATCATGGTCGCGAAGGGGATTCAAATTCACCGTATTGCCTCCTGAAATGGAGAGGTCAGTTCCTGATAAGGATAGCGTTTGGTCATCAGTATTTGTATCTGTCGGTGTTTGCCAAGTATATGTTCCAGAACCGTCCGTTTGTAGAAATTGTCCATTCGTACCACCTACTGGTAGTTCGATTTCATTGGTTGGGTCTGCATCGGCATCGTCTACATTATCCGTTGGTGTTTGCCAAGTGTATGTTCCAGAACCGTCCGTTTGTAGAAATTGCCCATTTGTGCCGCCTACAGGTAGTTCGATTTCGTTGGTCGGGTCAGCATCGGCATCGTCTACATTGTCCGTTGGTGTTTGCCAAGTATGCACCCCTGCACCATCTGTAGTTAGGACTTGTCCATTTGAGCCGCCTACAGGTAGTTCTATTTCGTTGGTTGGATCGGCATCGGCATCATCAGCATTAGTGACTAATTCTACCCAAACGCTACCATCAAAATACCAAAAGGATTGAGTCGTAATATCATATACTAACAATCCAGTAGCTGGCGTACCGCTTGCAATTATAGTACGTTGCGCTGTGGTCATGCGCGGTATAAGCATTCCTTTAGTCGTGCTTTTTACGTCTACCATAGCCGAAGCGTCAGGTGCGCTATCATCTTCATTGATGGCGACTTGGGCAATAGCGAATGAATAGTTAATAATGAATACTATTGTGCATATAATTTTAAAAAAATGTTTCATAGTGTTGTTTGTTTAAAAAAATGTCACAAATTAGAAGCCCCATTAAGGAAACTAAAAGAGGGGTAGTCAAATTTAAATTCCCTTGAATTGACTGCCCATTCGAAACGCATTTTTAATTGTTGTTCAACTGTGCTTGAATTTGTTCTAGCAATACTTTCATTTCGGTGTTTTGCTCTGCGAGATTTCGGGACAATTGTTTCAATTTCTCAACTTCTTGGAGACTAGTTTTTAACTGTTTAAGTTCTGCTTGCTGATCTTCCAATTGTGATTTTAGCAATTGATTTTCTTTCGCTAACTGCTGAGTTGCACTAACATTTAACATTGCGATGGCATCGTAATCTACGTTGTGAAAGTCCGTAACTTGTTTGCCATAAACGAAGACGCTTGTCAGTTGCGAGTTATGAGTTGCATGTTGCCCGTTTTCTACTTTAAACTCTACTTGAAATGTATTTCCATTTACTTCGAGTACTTCCAATAATTCCTTTTCCTCATCAAAAATGATTTGGACTTTATCGCCTTTTTTCAACAGGCAACTCGCAACTGATAACTCGCAACCCGTTACCCACCCATTTTCATCTATACTTGCTAGTTGATAGATATTTGGAATGACTTGGGTAAGACCAGTCGTGACAGCTTGTGGAAAAACTTCGGCTACTTGCTGTGCGATAACTTTTTTGTAAGCTTGATTACCTTTTTGAATGGTATCTATGAAAGTATAGTCAGTAATCTCTATTTGTTGTAGTCTTGCTAAATCGACTTCGCTATTGCTGATGCCTTGTACATTTTTGATACGTTCATCAGAGTGAACAATAAACTCTGTAGCAACTATGCCATCATTAGCATATATTGATAAGCGATGCGAGCCAGTATATAAACCCGCTCCTTGATCTGCAAGTGCATACGCGTTTGTAAAACTATACAAACCATTCGTCCCATCTATTTCTAATCTTGCATTAGTAGGTGTAGCGTTTATGCCTAAGTAGCCATTGATTTCTACATCATCAGTTGAAAAGTCACCGTAAATTAGAGGTGTTGTAGTATTGGAGTTATCAATATAGAGCTTATCACTGCCTGTTTCATTATAACCCGCTCTATGACCTAAGAAAACATTTTTAGTGCCTGTTGTATTAGTATAACCACTTTCGTAACCTAAAAATACATTTCGATTTCCTGTTGTATTTTCATAACCACTTCTATAGCCTGAAAAAGTATTTTGATAACCTGTGGTATTATCAAGACCGCTATGAGATCCCAGAAAAACATTTTCATAACCTGTGGTATTGGAAGTGCCGCTATTCTTTCCCATAAAGATATTTCTAGTCCCACTAGTATTAGCATACCCACTATTATTACCGATAAAAACATTGGCGTTTCCACTGGTGTTAGAATACCCGCTATTATTACCGATAAAAACACATTCATTGTCTGAATAATCATCATTTTCACCCGCATTTTCACCCAAAAAAACGGAGTTACTCGTATTGATTGTTTCAATACGTCCTTTATCCAATCGAAAGTATTCTTGACCATTCATATCAAAGCGAATAATATCATCATCGCTGCCTTCTTCTACTTGAATTTTGGTATCTCCATCATTATCGGCAAGAAGTGTCTTATCAATATCGCTCCAAGAAAGTGTACCAGCACCATCTGTAGAGAGTACTTGGTTGGCTGTCCCATCCGCTGAGGGCAAAGTAAAGGCATTGTTGATGGTCAATTCACCATTGATTGCTGTATTTCCACTTTTGTAAACTATCATCGCATCCGAGCGGCTATTGTCAGCCGTTCCATTACCAATAACAAAAAGACGATCCGCACTATCAAAGCTCGAAGCACTATTGGGCATATAAGTAGTGGTATAAGAACCTAAGACAGTTTCAGCATAAGAGGTTGCTTCATTATGAACTCCCCAAGCCGTGGAATGACTACCCTTTGTTTCATTATTACTTCCCCAAGCAGTAGAATTATAAGCTTCTGCAATTGACCCATATCCCCAAGCAGTAGTTGTATTACCAGTTGCTCGACTATCATCGCCCCAAGCGGTTGCTGTAAATCCGCTTGCGCGGGTATCATACCCCCAAGAGGTCGCGTAATCCTCAGTTGCGGAACTTGCACCCCAAGCGGCACTGTAATCACCGCTTGCGGTGGTGTAACGCCCAAAAGCAAAAGAATATAAGCCTAAGTTACTTTCGTCCCAACTGCTTGTACTTGCCGCCCCCGCTCGAAATGCGCCTTTGTCCTCATCAAAAAATAGTTTGGTTTCTGTGCCACTTCCCCAATCCAAAGTACTTGCCCCAACGAGGAAGTCATTACTGACATTTAATTGTCCATTGACGGCTAGGAGGTCATTATCAAATTCTCCATAGATTAAAGGAGTGCTTGAATCGGAGTTTTCAATGTAGAGTTTATTACTAGCTGTTTCATTGTAGCCTGCTTGATAACCAAGAAAGATGTTGTTTTCTCCTCCCATGTTTTGTCGCCCAGCTTCGTAACCAATATTTATATTATTATTACCTGTCTGATTCAACGAACCACTTCTTATACCCAAATAGATATTGGCATTTCCTGTTATATTAGAACTTCCACTGGCACTCCCTACGAAAATATTATTTCCGCCAGTTGTATTTAATCCTCCGGCATTCATACCCAAAAAAGTATTAAACGCTCCTGTTGAGTTAGCATATCCACTTCTATTCCCTAAAAAAACATTTGCACTCCCTAGTGTATTAGAATAGCCACTTTGGTAACCTTGAAAAGTATTATTATTACCACTAGTGTTAGAATATCCACTTTGATAGCCTTGAAAAACATTAAATGCTCCAAAGTTATTGGAATAACCGCTTTGGTAGCCTTGAAAGATATTCTGACTTCCAATTGTATTAGAATTTCCACTCTGATAGCCTATGAATACATTTTTATTGTCTGTATAAGTATCATTTTCTCCAGCACCTTCTCCCAGAAAAACGGATTCTCCTGTATTTACGGGTTCAATTCGCCCATTATCAAATCGTAGGTACTCCGTACCATTCATATCGAAACGAATAATGTCGTCGTCGCTGCTTTCTTCTACTTGTATTTTGGTATCTCCGTCTGTATCTTGAATAAGTCCTGTTGTCTTTATTTCTATCCAGTTGGTGCTGTAATACCAAAAGCTATTGGTATCTGTATCAAAGACCATTAAGCCATTTGCAGGGCTTGGAATGTTTTGCCGACTATTGCTATCCATGCGTGGAATAAGTACGCCCTTGTCCGCGCTGCTAATATCCAACATTGCCGAAGCGTCAGGTGCGCTGTTGTCTTCGTTGATGGCGACTTGGGCGTTTGAGATTGACCATTGCCCATTGAAAATTAATAATGTAAGTAGTATTTTAAATGCGTATTTCATGCGTTCGTGTTTTTTAGTGAAAAAAGGAACAAATCGCCTTTCCAATGAAGTAAATCAGAGGAAAGCAAATCAAGCAAAGTATAGCTTCGATGATTTTGATGACATTTGTATTTAGCTTATTCATAATGCGTTTTGATTTTTAGCCATCGGACATGAAGTATGTCCGATGGCTAAATTTTACTAATTGCGGTCTTCCAATGCTTTCAAGCGTTGTTCAAAATCGCTGAGTTGTGTTTTCAAAGCTGTGATTTCTTGCGCTTGTTGGTCAATGATAGTTTGCTGTTCTTGGATGGCTTTTATCGCAATTACGCCTGCTTGTGCATAAGTCATACCAAGCTTGCCATCTTCTCCTTCTACTACCATTTCAGGGAAAAGAGGCTGTACTTCCTGTGCAATAAATCCTAAACTCTTGCTATCGGTATTGGCTTGCTCTCTATAATGATAGCTGACAGGACGCATACTAGATACACGGTCTAATACCGAAGGCAAATCATTGATGTTCTTCTTCAAGGAAAGGTCAGAGTCTACCGTCCAAGAACCATTTGTATTTACATAAGCTACTCGATTACCTTGCAGATTAAAACTGAGATAAATACCACTATGAAACATTCGCCAATAATCCGTTGCGTCAGTAGATGTTTCTATTTTAATACCGCCAGTACCACCCGTAATGGACTGCTGTGATTGTCGAATATGTAAGTCTGTATCTGGGTCTTTATCTATACCTACTTTTCCATCACTAGCGATTTGCATATAGCTAGTTCCGTTTGTCACAAAGTGGATTTCATCCGCTACGCCATACGTGCCATCTGCACCTAATGTAATCAAAGTAGAGGCACTACCTCGTTCGCCTTGTGCCTCTATAGCATTGGTATAGAGCCAGGGCGTTGCTGTAAAGCCTGCACCTGCTGCACTTGATGTGCCTTGGTCGGTACTTTCTGCACCAACATTCATATTTCCAATTACTGCTTGGTCTACTACGTCTAAACTTGCTTGAGGACTGAGTTCCCCGATCCCTACATCGCCGTCAAACATAGAGTCACCTATTATATCTAGCTTTTGTCGCGGACTAGTGGTGCCTACTCCCAAGTCACCTGTTTCATCTATTGTCATTCGTATGGGCAGGTCTTCATCTGCCGCACTACCACTTGACTTTGTAGCAAAGTGTAGTTTTCCTCTGGAGTTGGAATTGGTTCGTTCATGCAATATGGCTGCCCCCATGCCTGTCACTGTTGATGTACTCTGAAAGCCGATACCAATACCTGTGTTGTTTTCATTCAGATTAC
>JAHDCQ010000314.1 GCA_020629845.1 Saprospiraceae bacterium
AAAGCCTTTCGCATTTTCAAAATATACTTGGAACGATCAAGCGGATTAATGCCTTTGTAGGGGCGTGTTTTACACAATTCATCAGGGCAAGCTGCGTAGGAATGAAAACGCGTCGAAAGTTTGGCTTTACCGCCAGAAAGTGAGCTTAGTCGAATTGGAAAATCGAGGGAACTCGCCAAGGGAACGGTGCCTGTAAGTGTCATCTTAGCATTCGCAATTTCAGGACTATCAAATTGCCCGCGCATTTGAATGATGTCGCTTGTGATTTTGCCTAAAAATTCGTCGCTTGCTGTGATTTTGAAGGCTATAATAGGCTCTAAAAAAGTAGTGCCAATTTCCTGCAAGCCATTCATCACGCCCATAGAGGTAGCAATGACGAAATTACCAGGACGTGAGTGCATAACATGGTCTTCCGCTTCTACGAGGGTGATTTTCACATCCGTCACTTCCCAGCCTTTAATGCCTTGTTTTAGGATTTTGGTAATAGTGCGCTCTACCTCATTTTGATATTTCTGAAGGGCATCGCTCGTGCGAACTTTGCTTTCATATTGCACACCACTGCCGCGTGGCGCAGGCTCGATTAGGAAATTGACAATTGCCCAGCAAGGCTTTGGCATAGTGTAATGCCCTAAGCCATAGCCACTTGCCGAGGGTGTTTCTTTATAAATGACGGTTGGGTCTTCAAACGTAGCCGCTATACCAAAGCGTTGCAAAATGATTTGCTCCAACACCTCAATTTGAATCCAGCCCATTACTTTCACGTGCAGTTCTCGGTCTTCTCTATACCACTCAAATTCTAGCGCGGGGTCTTCTACCGATAAGGTTTGTAGAGCTTGTGCTAAAGCTGCATAGTTTTTGTCCTCTTTCGCTTTCACTTGCACTGTTAGCAAAGACGTATTTAAGCTGACCGATTCTGGAATACGCTCCGAAGGCTGTCCTAAAATATCGCCTGTACTTGCCTCTGTCAATCCACTTATAGCTACAATATCGCCTGCTTCGGCTTGTTCCAATTCTTGGGCGTTGCCAGCACGTAGTTTTGTGATTTTTGCCTCGTTTTGTTTGCTATGATTTTGGATGACTTCACGGACTTTTATACTCCCTTCAAAAATACGAACATAGTCTAATTTGCCCTGTTTGGGTTCATGGTAGATATTGTAAATTAAGCCTGAAAAAGCCGCCTTTTCATCACCAGTAGGGTAGGGAATATATTGCACAATACTGTCTAAAAGTTCCGTAATACCCAACTGCAACTTTGCCGAGCCAAATAGTAAAGGAAATAGATGTGCGCTATGAATCTCTCTTTGAAATACGGTTTTTAATAGGGTGTCCGAAATGGGTTTTTCTTCTAGAAATAATTCCAGAATAGCATCATCAAAATTGGCGATTTGCTCGATATTTTCGTCACGTTCTTGTAGTGCTAAAGCTTGAATTTGAACATTCGATTCGCCTTCATTTAGAACAGTTTGTAATGGGATAAATTGTTCCGTCAGTTCTTGTCCTATATTTTGTAAAACACCTTCCAAATCAACACCAATACGGTCAATTTTATTCACAAAAAACAAAACTGGAATGCCGCGCTCACGCAAGGCTTGCCATATCGTATCGGTATGCGATTGTACACCATCGATGGCAGAAATAACTAGCACAGCAGCATCTATCACCTGCAGTACGCGCTCTACATCTGCCGAAAAATCAACGTGTCCAGGCGTATCTACAAGGTTGATTTTATGCTCCTTCCAGTACAAACTTGTGAGCGATGAACGTACCGAAATACCGCGCTGTTTTTCGACTTCCAAAAAATCCGTCTGCGTCGTGCCGTCATCTACACTTCCGATGGCTTTGGTCGCGCCACTTTGGAAGAGCATATTTTCAGTTAGCGATGTTTTGCCAGCATCTACATGCGCGAAGATGCCGATATTGCGGATTTTTTTCATGTGCGTTTCTGTGTTTTTTCAGCAAAAGAAGCGCAATATATATAATCTATTTTTGCTTGTGAGACTTCCCAAGTCTAGCTATTGTATATTTCTCATTTGTAGAAAGCTTAAGAATCTTAAGGTCTTCTTTCAGGCTTTTTGTATTTTTACCAGACACAACTTTAAAATCAACATCCTATGCACATACTGAAAATACTTTTTATCGCTTTGTTTATCCTGCAAATTCAGACTAATACTTTAGCCTGTAAGTTAGAAAAAAAATGTACTGCCACAGCAAACCAATTCATTAGCGAGTCGCAAGGTGCAAATAATGACTATTACGCCAGCTTGAGTTTTTCCCTTCCTTTGTTTGATGACTATGACCCGTTTGATGGCGTGCTAGTAAGTACAGCATGTCCGTTTTATATAGCCAACACCGATGGGCGTGTGGTAAAATGTGATGACAGCACTTATATAATATTTGCTGGTACGCATTTGTCACTTTACCTTCCTACGGGAAGTTATGATTTGGAGTTTGGCTCTGTTCCACCATATTATACTTGTGGTGTATCTAACAGTAGTATTATTACCAGTACTTGTTCCACCAGAGCCGTTGTATCCGCACCACCCGCCTTCGATTGCGAGGACGAAACGGTTTATTTAGCAATAGATGAAAATAAGGCTGTGGTTACATCTAAAATATTATTAGGTGAAAACTATGTAGAAGGCGAAAGCTACGATATAGAGCTTGTAAGTGCGGTTAATGATGATTTTCCGCAACAGATAGGTATTACAGAAGAGGGCTTCCCAATTTATGATTGTGTTGGTATAGGTTGCTCCACAGATTTAACTTTTAGCCTAAGTCGGACTGTGCGCACTTGTAGTGGATATATAGAAGAAAGTTGCCAAAGAAGACTTCTTCTTGAAGATAAACGTCCTCCTAACCTTGCTATAGAAAGCATAAATTGGCAACAAATGTCAAAAAAATCGAGCTGCGAAAAGGCGAGCTTGATGTTTGATGTACCTGAAATAATAGATTGTCATCCGTCAGTACATTTACTAGAGACTAGCATTCTGTTTTATGAAATCGAAGATGACTTACTGAAAGTGAAGCAAGAAATAGAGCTTGATGTAGAACTAGGACAAAAAGACGTTCTAATTTCTGATTTACCACTTGGGAGTTTTGTTTTTCAGTTTAGAGTTGCAGATGCCTGCGGAAATGAACAAGTAATCACAACTGATGAGCCACAATATTTGCACCCTACAGGGCCAACCGCTGCTTGTATTACAGATATGGAAACTATTTCTCTGGATCAAGACCCTTATATTATAATGGATTTTATTTATAACCCTAGCCAATGTTTTGCAGCTTTGCCAAATGGCGAACACTTTTTTAATGGAATATCTAGTGATTGCAGTACTTTAAACTACAGACTTGTTCCCTTGAACTCTTATCTAGGAGACTTAAGTGTTTCTAGGGACGAATGGCCAGCACTAGAAGATATTGATGATGAGAGATTTCTATTTGATATAAATGGCGTTGTCGCATCAGAGATGAGTTTTTACCCTTATGAAAATGTAAATTGCACTGACACGATAGCACTAATATTGCAAGTAGATGATTTAGTCGCTTATGACTTAAATCAAGATGGTGTCGTCACGACCGATGATGGCTTTACACGATATGAAATACAAAGATTAACGAATGACCCTAGCTATTGCTATGTTCAAACCAAACTACAAGACAACCTTCTTCGTCCTGAGCTTTATAATCACTACACAAAAACTGTTTCTTCTCCTACTCAAAGAGACGCTATTCTTGAGGCAATCGAGGCGGATAGTCCAAGAGATTCACTAGCAGTTGTCTTATTCGATAATTTGGATAGATTAGTGTCACATTACGACAATTGCGGATATATTTCTGATTTAGATGTGCTATCAATAGATTTAAACGATTTTGATATGACCACTAAATTAGGCATTATTGCTTATGAAGCAAAAATATATGATCGCTGTGGTAATCCGTCGGAAGTAAAAACCCTTACGCTAGAAATAAAAGCACCCAATACACCTGCCAATACTACCTTTGCAAGAACTGCTAACACCACGCAAGCGGAGTTATACCAAAATCGTCCAAATCCATTTCAGGAAACTACCAATATGGCGTTCTTCCTACCTGAAGCGCAACATATTGAATTTACTATAACTAATATCAATGGAGCATCCGTTTACGCCATTTCAGGAAATTATGAAGCAGGTAAACATCAAATAACAATAGATGAGTCTTTAAGCAGAGGCATATTCTATTATAGTTTGAAAGGCAAGGATTTCAGTTTAGTAAAAATGATGGTAAAAATCTAGCCAAAAATGCGAAAGAGCCGAAGAATTTTAGCGCATTCTTCGGCTCTTTCATCATGCCAAATACTTCGCCACTATCGGCATTCGTCTTCCCATACCAAAGGCTTTTCCTGACACGCGTAGCACAGGCGCAGTTTGGTAGCGTTTGAACTCATTGATGTTCACCAAGCGTAATACACGCCGTACCAATTTTTCATCAAAGCCCATTTCGATGATGTCATTCGGACTTTGGCGTTTTTCGATGTATTGGAACAGAATTTTATCCAAAATTTCATAATCGGGTAGGCTATCCGAATCGAATTGGTCAGGGCGCAATTCGGCAGAAGGCGGTTTGGTGATGATATTTTTAGGAATAACTTCGCCGTCCTTATTCATGTATTCTGCAAGTGCGTAGACTTCCATTTTGTATAAATCGCCAATCACAGAAAGTCCGCCACACATATCGCCATAAAGCGTGCCGTAGCCGACAGCCATTTCGCTTTTGTTGGAGGTGTTGAGCAAAATATTACCAAATTTATTAGAAAATGCCATCAATAACATCCCACGCGAACGCGCTTGTAGGTTTTCTTCGGCAAGCCCAAAATCGCGTCCCCAAAAGTGCGGTTTTAGTACTTTTTGGTAGGCATCAAAAATACCTTCTATCGGAACGATGTCGTATTGCGTGCCTAGATTTTCAGCGAGTTGCCGCGCATCATTCACGGAGTGGTCAGAAGAAAATTGTGATGGCATCAAGACCATCCGCACATTATCTTTACCCAACGCTCGTGCCGCCAACACCGCCACGACTGCCGAATCAATACCGCCTGAAAGTCCCAAAATTGCGCGTTTTAGTCCCAACTTTCCGAAATAATCTTGAATCCCCATAATCAGCGCATCATGGATGAGCGTCATTTTCTCCTTTGGTTGGGCATTCAATTGATTGCCTGCTTGCACGGATTCTAATTCATAGACTTTCAAGCATTCCTTGAAGTACGGCAGTTCATCATACAGATTTCCATTGGGCGACATCACTACCGAGCCGCCATCAAAAATCACTTCTGTTTGCGCGCCTACTTGATTGATATAAAAAAGGGGTAATTGGTATCGCTTCACATTTTCGCGCAGCACTTCCATGCGATTTTCTGCTTTATCGAAAGTGAAGGGCGAAGCCGAGACATTAATCATAAAATCGGGCTGCTCTGGCATCATTTCATCCATTGGGCAAATCTTGTAAAGCGGATTTTCATTGCCAATATTCCAAATATCCTCACAAATAGTCAGTGCGATGCGTTTGCCTTTATATTCCACACATTTCCATTCCGAAGCAGGCTCGAAATAGCGATAGTCATCGAAAATATCGTAGGTGGGCAGTAAGGTTTTGTGTTGTTTGTGCAGTACTTTTCCATCTGCTAAAAAGTAAGCGGAATTGTACAAATCCTTGCCTTCCACCACCGGGTTTCGGCTGATAGAGCCTAGTACAATCGCAATACCGTCTGCTGCTTTAGCTAGGCGTTGGATAGCGGCTTCTGATTTTTCGATAAAGTCCTCAAACTCCAAAAAGTCACGCGGTGGATAGCCTTCAATGGCGAGTTCCGCGAAGCAAACAATATCTGCTTCTTGTTCTTTTGCCTGTGCTACGGCTTCCAGCATTTTGCTGACATTTCCTTCAAA
>JAHDCQ010000315.1:0-1818 GCA_020629845.1 Saprospiraceae bacterium
CGTTCGTTTTTATCTGCAATTTCCACATCTTCCTTATAGGCTTCTTGCCGAGGAATGTCTAAATCATCACAATAACGATTGAGTACGGCATTTTTATCCAAGCGAACTAGGCGTTGATAAGTTGTGTTTTCGGCACTCAATTGGTTTTTCCCCTTCATCCAAAAGGCGTATTCTTTTTCTAATGCGGGTAGGTATTTTGTCAGGATTTGCTTGCCTTTATTGGCGACTAATAATTGGACAATTTGAGCAAAAAAAGGCGGCTGAGAGCGACTCAAGTAGTAAGTGCGATTGCCATTGGGAATATGTCCGACGGTATCAATGACATAAGCAAAATTGTCTGCCATATTTTCAATCATATCCCATTTACCTGCTACTTCTAAGCCTAGCATAGTGAAGTAGCTATCCCAATAATAGACTTCGCCAAAGCGTCCGCCTGGTACAATGTAGGATTTCGGTAGCGCGATGAGTGTGCCTGCCCCTTGCGTATCTGCCTCCCGTGTAAGGTAAGGCCAAAGTGCATTGATATGCGCTTCCACGCTGCGGCTGGTATCGGCTTGAAAATCGGTGGAATATTGCTTGGGTAGCTCGAAATGTTCCTTTACGAAAGCGGTTAAATCGAAGTCCTTGACTTCTGTTTTTATTTTGTAGTTTGCTAAAATATCAGCGATTGGCACTTTAGGCGTGCAATCTACAAAGGTTTTAGAATCAGGGAAGACGGGTTTGGTCTGGACATCTATAAAGAATTGCCCATACACTTGTTCGGGGCGTTGCCAAGTTGTTGCCTTTGTAGTTTCTACAATAGTATCTTGTCTACAAGAAAAAATGCAAAGCAATATTAAAATGCCGCTAATTGACCTCCACATAATTTTCGATTTGGAGCAAAGATAGGGTATTAGATGATTTCATTTATCGGCTAATTTCCTATTAGCCGATAAATTTTGCTTAGAATTTATCCGCCAATGGGAAATTGGCAGATAAATTGCTAACTGCTGCTGGCTAAAGTAATCAATGAGCGAATTATGAATGAGCGAATGAAGTATAGAATTATTCACTCATTCATAATTTTTTCATCCACTCATTGTTACGAGATAAGGGCATTTAAGAATTTGGGTTAATTCCTTTTCCGCGTACTAGGGTTTTATAGCTAAAACGCTGTGCCGAAAGCGCGTTTTTCAAAAAATCTACCCCAACTTGCATATCCATATCGCCACAAGTAAAAATATCAATAGCTGCATAGCCATATTCTGGCCACGTGTGAATAGTTAGATGACTTTCTTTGATAATGACTACGCCTGAAACGCCAATTGGTGCAAAGGGATGAAAATTGGACGATAAAATAGTCGCGCCCATGCTTGTTGCGGCATCGCGTAGGGCTTGCTCTAAAAAACTGGTATCGTCCAGCTTTTTAGTATCACAATCGTAGAGTTCCAGTATGATGTGTTTTCCTAGTTCCATATTGGCAATACAAATTTATTTGATTTTTTCTTTCGTCCATTGCGACCAATCGTGCAAAAAATACTCTAACAAAGCTGGTTTATCTAGTCCATTGACTTCAATATCGTCTGGTTTTGCTAAATCTTCTTCAAAGTGAAAAAGCTTTTGCACCGTTACCGTATCTAAATATTGTGTTGGTACATTTAAGCGATAGTTACTTGGCTCTATCGCTCGCTTAGCAGCCAATACATAGCCCCAATCTCCGAAGGATGGCACATAGGCGTGGTACGGGTAGACGTATTCAAAACCACTTGCTTGTACTGTTTCTTCAATGCACCAAAAGGCATTTTTAGTATGGAACGTACTTGTCGCTTGGGTCGCAAA
>JAHDCQ010000315.1:1918-5891 GCA_020629845.1 Saprospiraceae bacterium
CCCTCGCCGCCGCCTAGAATAAGGACTTGTTTGGGGTGCGTCGCTACATTTAGCGGCACTAAAGCTAGTGATTCGTGATAGCGATATTCATCTAAAGAAGAAAACTGTATGACCCGATTGATATATAAGCGCACATCTTTCCGATTCTTGGTTAAAACGAGATGCTGATAGGGCGTTTGCTTAGAAAAGATAACTTTGTGCGTAAAGGCATCATCATCCCAACGCTGTAAAAGCGGCTGCGTGAAATACAGTAGACCCGAAAAAATGGCAATTACCGTGAGCGCAATCCATTTTAAATTGGCACGAAGACGCGGTGAAATATGTTCGGCAAAGAACCAAAGGATAAATAAGCCTAAACCAATATTCACAATCCCAAAAAAGACCGATGTTCGGAATGTGCCAAAGAAGGGTAAAAGGAGAAAAGGAAATAGCAGAGTCGCTAGTAACGCGCCTAAATAATCGAGGGAAAGTACATTGGCTAAATTGACTTTGAGCGGATAATATTCCTTCATAATGCGCGCCAGTAGCGGAATTTCTAAGCCCGTGAAGAAGCCCACTAAAAAGGTAAGCGCAATCGTCAAAAACTGGAAACCGACTCGGTCAAGCTGCTCGAAACAATAATAAAGTATAGGGACGCTACTCCCTCCAACAATACCTAACAATAATTCTACTCCCACAAAAGAAGCAATCAATCGCTCTGGAAAAAACTTAGAAAAGTACGAACCCACTCCCATAGCTGCCATGTAGACACCTATAATAATGGAAAATTGCTTGATACTATCTCCCAGAAAATAGGAAGAAGTGGTACTGATGAGCAATTCATAAATAATGGAGCAAAGTCCAGCGATAAAAACCGCGATAATGGTGGCAGACCGTTCTGAAAGCATTGGCTTTTACTTGTGTTTTTTCTAGTACAAAGGTAGTACTCTCTTGATTTTTTGCAAGCAAAAAAATTATTATTATTTTATTTGTTAATAAATTGCTTATTGTCTCGAAATGCCGTAATCTTGTAACTCATTTTCAAACCTTTTTAACACTCTAAAATCATGAGTAAGACATTTTCCTTTTTAGCTTTTGTTGGACTTTTTATGTGTTGTATTGCTTGTGGCACAGACTCTGATAGTGCGATTCAGTACGAAACGGAAGTGGTCTCTACGCCTACGCAGGGCGTTGTGACTACGGTGAAAGAAGTCCGCGAGGGCGAATTTAAAATTGAAGACGAAGAGGCTGTCCCAACGCCTGATGATAGCCGAATTATAGCAAAATGGTCGGATAGCACGGTTGATACCTTTACCCTTGATGAGGCGCGCCTTGAAGAGGAAAGCGGTCGTAGAGGTGGCTTTATGACGGCTGCTAGTTACGGCTTAATGGGCTATATGATGGGCCGCTCGATGGGAGGATTCCGTCCTTCATCAGGAGCTTATGTAGACCAAAAAACATACAACAAAGTATCGAATGGTGCAGGTGCGCGTATGCAGCAAACTGCAAAACGTACCACTATTTCTAAGCCAAAATCTGGCTTTGGTGGTAAGAGTAGTAGTTCCTCTCGTTCCTATGGAGGGTAAAACGATAGAAGGTCGCTTTGCTTGACGGTCAAGGGTGGAGGGTGGACGGAAAATTTGCATAAATCAAATTTTTGCTTCCGTCCACCCTCCAGTTTGCGAAGCAAACGACCATCTACCGCTCACCGTATAAACAAAGTTTATGTTTGATGATAGATTGGAATTTGTAGATTTACCATCGAAGAAATTCCTAAAAAAACAAGGTTTATCCTTTTTCTTGGAGGAAGATAATGAGGATTATTTCACCGATGAAGCGGTGGTATTATTCAAGGCGGAAGTAGAGGCTTTCAAAGCGGCTAGTGAGCAACTCTATAAGCAATTGATAGCGGCTGCAAAGGAGGTAGCGCAGCAAGGAGCTTGGGAGCGCGTAGGCATTCCTGAAAATGCGGTAGAGTTGGTGCAATATTCTTTAGCCAATGAATCGCATTTGCATTTGCTTGGGCGTTTTGATTTTGCGGGAGGGATGGATAATATGCCCTTGAAACTTATTGAATTTAATGCAGATACTTGCTCCTTGATGCCTGAAACGGCTTATGTGCAAGCCGAACAAAGCGCGAAAAAACGCAAGTTTCGGCAATTCAATCAGTTGATTCCACAAATGACGGCTTCTTTTAAAAATCTGCTGAATCGTTATCCTGAAAAATATCCGAATTTACTCCTTATGCACATGGGGCATGAGGAAGACCAAATCAATACGGAAGTAGTAGCAGCGGCGGCACGTAAAGCAGGCTTTAGCGAGGTACATATTATGCGTTTGGAGCATGTGATTTTTTCCGAGGATGAAGGCGTTTTTGTAGAGATTTCAGCGAATAATTATAATAAATATGACTTTGTTTATAAGATGATTCCCTGGGAATTTATCGCCTATGAAGAGCCTGAATTGATGCGCCTTTTGACGCAGATTGTCAAAAAAGACTTAGCGATTGTATTGAATCCTGCCTTTTCTATGCTGTTGCAATCGAAAGGAATTTTGAAATATTTATCTGATTTATATCCTAATGATAGTAATATTCTGAAAGCAAGTTTTACTGCCAGCGATTTTCCTGATTTGCGCTATGCTCGAAAGCCGATGTTTGGAAGAGTAGGGGAGAATGTGCAAATTTTCACAGGAAGCTCATCACCTGCCTCTACTACGGATGGCGATTTTGGTCATTTTCCGAGTGTATATCAGGAATTAGCCGAATTTAATGCAGATGAAGATGGCGATATTTACCAGCCAAGTATGTATTGGTCGAACGCGCCTTGTGCGCTTTGTATTCGTCGGCGCGATGATTTAATAGTGGATGATGATGCGGAGTTTATGAGTCATTTGGTGGAGTAATAGCAATGACATATCAAGGAGATATGTCATTGCTACTTGCCTTACAATGGCAGTATTTCTGCCATTCGTATCAAATCCTTTTCCAGCTTTCTACTTTTTTCAATCGCATCTTTAAAAGGCGTACAAACTACTTGGTTGTTCACCAAACCAACTGCTACACCACCTTTGCCTTCCAGTAAGAATTCTACCGCTCGGAAGCCTAACTGACTCGCTAATACTCTATCCAAAGCCGTAGGCGACCCACCACGCTGAAGGTGTCCAATTACGGTTACGCGTGTATTTAACTCTGGAACTTGTGCCTTCACTTTAGCTGCAATTTCGGTTGCATTTCCATTGGTATTTCCCTCTGCTACAATCACAATACTGAACATTTTTTTGCGTAATAAGCCTTTTCTAAGATTGTTGCAAAGGGTGTCAATGTCCGTATCCGTTTCGGGTAGTAGAATACATTCTGCACCTCCACCAATACCTGTACTTAATGCAATAAAGCCTGCATGTCGTCCCATCACTTCAATGAAAAAGACGCGATTATGCGAATCGGCAGTATCTCGAATTCTATCTACGGCTTCCACGGCAGTATTGACGGCAGTATCGTAGCCAATACTTAAGTCCGTGCCGAAAATATCATTATCAATGGTGCCAGGCATACCAATAAATGGAATATCATACTCTTCTGAAAACACCATCGCGCCCGTATAAGTGCCGTTGCCTCCAATCGCAATGCAGCCATCAATATCGTAGGCTTTGAGTGTCTGATAGGCTTTTGCACGACCTTCGGGAGTCATAAAATCGTTGCTACGCGCGGTCTTGAGTATCGTGCCGCCACGTTGTAGGATGTTTCCCACATCGCGGGGTTCTAAGCGTTTCAAATCGCCCTCTATCATCCCCTGATAGCCACGATAAATACCATAGACATGTAAATCATGATGGGATGCAGTACGCACTACGGCACGTACGCCTGCATTCATGCCTGGTGCATCGCCACCAGAAGTAAAAACTGCTATTCGTTTGATGTTTTTGTTCATTCGTTTTTCTTGTGTATGTCTATTTGGTAGGGCATGTCTTCGCCAAATTGAAAATGGATAATTAA
>JAHDCQ010000316.1 GCA_020629845.1 Saprospiraceae bacterium
CCGCCTTGTACGCTGCCGCCCATGACCATTACATTGCCGCCCCAAGCGTGGTCGCTGCCATTGCCGTTGGAGGTCAAGGTGCGTCCAAAATCGGAGACGGTAAAGGTCGTTACCTCTTCTTCAAGACCTAATTCCGCTAAGGCGGATTGGAACTCTGCGAGGGCTTTACTGACGACACTCAACATGGCTGTTTGATTATTCAATACCTCATCGTGATGATCCCAGCCACCAAAGTTAATGAAGAAAGTTTGCCGATTTACGCCTAGCGTATCACGTACTGCAATGGTTTTGGCAATCAATTCCATATTTGCAGAAACGGCATTATCAGAGAAAGCAGTCGAAAACATGGGCGCAGTATTAAGAGCCGTGCTAAATTCCTCATGGTTTGCTTGCGAATGATTGATTTTATCCACAAAAGTGGACTTAAAAATATCTTGATATTGTTGCGCCAAAAGGTTTTCTGTTCCCATTTTCAGAGCGGCATTGATACCACTTACATCTTCATATTGTCGAATGCCCACGCTACCACCTGCAGATGCTCTAATGGCATAAGAGGTACTCGAATTTCCTGCCTGATAAATATTCGTGCCTGAGAGGGAAATATTCATCGAAATATTCTGATTAGCATTGCCCGCTTGTAAAATATCCGCCATTCTGCCGCCCCAACCTTTCGAGGAACGGGTTTGCGGAATAGAAGTTTGCCATTGCTGAATTTGGTCAGCATGAGACAGTAAACCTACAGGTACTTTCACGCTATTATTCAGATATTGTGCCTTAGTAGTTGGCTGTACTAGTGTGCCAATATTGGAAACAAAAGCAAGTTTATTGCTATTGAAAAGCCCTTGCACTTCGGGCATGGATGGATGCACACCAAACTGCTTGCCGTTGCTATCTGTGAAATTCAAGGGTAATAAATCGCCTTGTGGTAATGCCAGGTTGGAGCGTGTATTTGCGTACTGTGTGTAATTCGAGCCATTGCGTGGCACGAGCATATTAAAACTATCGTTTCCACCTGCTAAAAGAATGCACACAAGGGCTTTGTAGCCATTCCCATTACTTGGCGTACTCATAGCAGCTAAGGAATTCGCTGTACCTAGATTTAGAATAGAAGATAAAATCGTAGTCGAACCAATCGCTGCACAAGGTGCTACGCCCAAAAAGCGACGACGGCTTAATTTATGATGATTTGTCATTTTTAAGTTTTGTATTAGGTATCAGGTATTAAGTATTAGGTAGGCTACTTAATACCTCCAATAATTTACTTTTGAATCGCATATTCTGGGGCGATGAAGGTCAGGTATAAAGCCACTTTTACCCGACTTTGATTGCCTGAAACGCTATTCACTGCATTGATGATATTGGTTTTCGTTGCTTCCGAAAGCAAGCCGCCGGCTATGATGAGATTTAGGCGTTCAACGAGTGCAGGCGGATTATTCGCAAGTGCCAATTCATCCGATAAATCCAGCGTGATATAATCCACAGGTTTTAGGTCGCTTTCTTCGTAGCTGGGCGCATTCATGACGATGTTGCTTGCGGTGGTGGAGACTTCGCCGTAAAATTCATTGATAAACCAATCGTAGACCAAATTCATGTAATTAATAGCTGTGGCAGAGGTGTGAATCTGAAATTCAGGCGCGACCAAATCCTTATCCGCTATTTCGCCATTAGGCTGAAAATCGGGCAGATAGAAGTTGAAGACACTCGGCGAAGTCAAAACGCCTTGACTAACTGCTTCATCAAATTCAAAACCCCAATTCCATAAGCGTCCTGATGCGTTCGTGGCATTGAAGGCACGTAGGGCTTGGATGTACATCAGCGAGGGTTCGCGGAGTTTGCCACTATAAGGATGCTCTTTCCAAGAACAATCTAAGGCTTCCGAATCAGTCAAAATTGCTCGGATTACTGCTTTCATATCGCCGCGCACGCCATTACCATTATTGTTAAATGCCATTGCTACGCGCTCAATGTAAGCAGGCGTTGGATTGGACTTTACTAATCGCTGAATAAGTAATCGCCCGATGAACGGCCCGACATTTGGATGATTGAATAAATTATCTATGGCATCATTAATGTCTTGCAAAGTGCTTTGTCCTGCTGGCACTATTTGTCCATTGAGCAAATATTTTGCACCTGGCTCATGCCAATTATCGAAGGGCATCATTGCTTGCCAAGTGATGACGGTTGCAGGGCTTTCATTATATTCATTACCCCACTCTGTTGGATATATCGAATAATCTTCCCAGGGCCAATAGTAGCCCGAAGGCGCGAGTCCTGTGAAAATTTTAGCAAATTCCTTGATGTCATTATTATCATAAGTAGGCATATCGTTGCCGTTATTGTCCTTTTTGCGGGTGCCGTCTATATTTAATTCAAACAAACCAATGGAAAACAACTGCATGATTTCACGCGCATAATTTTCGTCGGGATGAATATTGTTGGTAGCATCCGATTTTGGATTATTGATATGACTCAGATAAAATCCCATCATTGGATGCAAGGAAACATCATAGAGTAAGTCGCGGAAATTACCGAAGGCATGCCCATATAGCATATCGTAGTAATTTGCCATGCCTGGCCCGCTTAGTTGCAGATTTGATTTTTCTGAAATTACGAAGATTTGACTCAATGCTTGCGTCACACGCTGCCGTACATGGTCGTCATTTTTCAGGATGTTATCCCACCATGCCATTTTCCAATAAAACCAATACGGAATCACGGCATCGCCTGCATTCGCGACGGCATTGTAGCCCCATTTATTGATGTATTGCGGTCGAAAATGATCCCAAATATCCCAAGTAGTACCTTCAAAATCGGCTTGTGGTGACAAGGCAAGTTGCGCCTCCAACCAAGTAGAAACGCCTTGATTAGCTACCGCTTGTATCGTCTCATAATCTGCGCCAAGCGAACAATAGGACAGAAAACGTGAGGCTGCGTATTCATCTATGCCCAAGCCGCTGCCATTTGCAGTATTGTTCATAGCAGTTGTATTAATGGCACTCGAAGTGACGGTTACGCCTTCAAAATGCCCTGCGCCTACATAGTCATCGTAGGCTTGTGCGGCGGCATTTAGATGCGCGAAGGCAAGAAGAAAAAATAGGTGGTATCGCATATATTTTTTACTGTTTGTTGAGACAAAGATGGGAGGTTTTGGAATTATAGTCTTTGATTTATATCAAAAAATGGGTTAAAGACACAGGCATTTTTGTAATAAGGGCTTCGGTAATATGAGTTTGATACTTCAAAGCATCTTTTCTGCTTCATCTTCGTTCTATTAATTCAACAATCGGACTAGCCCATATAGCGTTCTACTTAAAACAAAGGTAATATCATGCCGAAAGCGATTTTGCTGATAACATTATTGTATATATCCCACTTCACTATTGCCCAACAGCAATATCAACAAAGCTATGCCTTAGACCAAGAGGTGAAATTATGCTGCAGTGATAAGCTCCAAAATTGTTATATAGCAGATGAAAATGGTACTATTCAAAAATTTAATCCTGATGGACAATTAGCATTTGAATATAGCAATAATACCCTCGGAGAAGTAGGGGTATTAGATGCTACTGACCCTTTCAATATTGCTCTATTTTACCCCGATTATTTAAACGTTGTTTTTTTAGATAGAACCCTCACAGAAACGCAGCGCATCACACTTTTAGATGCGAATATCTTTGAGGCACAGACCATCGGACTATCTACTGAAAATAAAATATGGGTATACGATAGCTATGATTTCCGTTTGAAAAAAATTAATCAACAAGCGAATGTTACGCATAGAAGCGATGATTTGAGCTTATTATTACAAGCTAGTATACAAACACTCCAAATTCAAGAGTATGAAAATAAAGTCTACCTGAACGCTCCTGAACTGGGTATTTTGGTATTCGATAGTTTTGCTAATTATCTTACCCGCTTGGACTTTAAGGGAGTACGGCATTTCCAAGTCCTACAAAATCAATTGATTTTCTGGGCGGATGAAGGCTTACAGTCCTATCATCTACAAGCCAAATTAACACGTCCTATTCCATTACCCGAAGGTGTAAGCTCCATAAAATATTTTCAAGTTCAAAAAAATAGACTTTATCTGCATACGGAGAAGGGCATAAGTGTATATATGTTCGAGTAAAAAGCCTAGTTTCGCGTAAAGAACGGTATAGATACTCAAGAATATTAATTTATTTGTGTACCGTTTCTATTTATAATTCTTTAGGCTTTCTGATATGGAACACTCGCTCGCGTGGCAACCCGAACAGTTGGAAATAAGTTTAGTACTCGTCCTACTGACATTGGGCTTTTTGGTCTTTCACTTTTTCTATTTACCGACTAGCCCTGCCTGTCAATACCTCCTGCGTAAACATGGCGCAGAAGAAGGCCATTTGCGACATATTTTGTTGCGTCGAATGATAGGTGTCTTCGTCTATGGTATTATTCCTGCTTTGCTTTTATTCACATTAACACCTTACTCCTGGGCAGATTATGGCGTGCGTTTTGAGTGGCATTCTTCAATGCTATACTGGATAGCAGGATTAAGTACGATTATTTTTTTTCTCACAAAGAATACTGCTAAACAAGCAGAGAGCCTTGCCATGTATCCTGAAATTCGGCACGAACGATGGGGCAATGGAACACTTTTTAAGAGCGTAACTACTTGGATATTGTATTTTTTAGCCTATGAGTTGCTCTATCGTGGTTTTTTACTTTTTGCTTCGGTACGTGCAATGGGGGTATGGTCTGCCATTATCTTAAACTGTACATTGTATGCCATTACCCATATTCCAAAAGGAGAATTGGAAGCGGTTGGTGCTATTCCATTGGGCTTTTTGATGTGCATTATGACACTCCAAACAGGGACTATTTGGCTTGCCCTCTTTGCGCATGTTGCCCTATCCATGACAAATTTATACTTTTCCCTAAAATATCATCCGCAAATATTTTATGTGGGAAACGAAACAAATGCCTAGCCTGTGAGACTCTGGACATTTCAAGCAAGGGCTGCTATAAAAGAATTGGAAACGAATGGAATACTCTACGCCAATTGGTCGCGCTATACCGATACGGCTTGGAAAAAGGCGTATGCATGGATGGCTCAAGAAATGACGCAAAAAGGCATTGCTTGCGAAGCTTATGCTCCAATATGGGCGTGGCATTCTTGTAGTGTGTGGCAAAAAGGCCCAACCCTAGGAGATGCCCGCAGTTTGCTAAGTGATATTGAATTGGAAAACGGCATTCAGACGATAGAATTGGAATGCCCTGATGTACTAGTTCTGTTGAGCAATTACAATGCATGGAACAATATTTTAGATCATTTTATAGACCAAAAACCTATCGAAGATATTTCAATAACTCAAATAGCTGCCTTATATGATATTTCCAATATACAAATGTATAATTCTATTCAAGCTACCTTACCCTATCTCCAACAGGCTTGGGTAGTGGATATTCGCCCTCTTAAGTTAAAAGTGGGGGATTATTCAAATTATAACGAAAAGGAACTCGTGTAAAAGTAGCTCAATTGAGCTTCTAAATTTGCTAGAATTTACCCTACAGAAAAATGGCTTTTTTGAAAAAAATGCTATTTTCATCAAAAACAAGCAAAATGAAACGAAGAAAATTTATTCAAACCACTACACTTGCCTCTGCGCTTCCATTAGTGGCTTGCGCGAGTACAAAAACAGCAAGAATGAAACAGCCTACTGAGGCGAAAGAACTCTACGAATTACGGACTTATGAGTTGTGTTTTAGGATCAACTCGAAGACGCTGCTAGACTATCTAAAAAATGTCCTACACCCTACCTTAGAACGCATAGGTGTAACGCGCATGATGCTATTTAGCGAATTGGGACAGTC
>JAHDCQ010000317.1 GCA_020629845.1 Saprospiraceae bacterium
CTCAGTCAAGCAGGCGTGGTGAAATACCAAAAAGGAATCGGCTGGGCATCGCATCGCGATTTGACAAGCGCGGAATTTTCAGAGAAATTTAAACAATACAAAGAAGACGGCTATCTGATGATAGATATTGACATCTACAAATCGGGAACAAGTACGCGCTACGCACAAGTATGGCGTAAAAATACCGACAATCGTGGCTGGGCAGAGTACCGCGATATGACCTCCGACCAATACCATGCTCGTTGGAATGAATTTAAAGGCAAAGGCTACCGCCCACTCGATATTGAAAGCTATCGCGTGAGTGGCAAACAACGCTATGCTGGTATTTGGGTACAAAATAAAGAAGGTTATGCTTGGTCGTCGCGCCGCGATATGACGGCAAGTGCCTATGGCGAATATTTCAAAGATCGAAAAAGCAAAGGCTACCGCATTGTAGACATGGAAGCCTATACTACAGGCAACGGAACGCGCTATGCTTGTATATGGGTAAAAAATAAGGACAATATTGCTTGGGCGCAGTTCCGTGATATGTCGCGTTCGGCTTATCAAGATAAGGTGGACGAATATTCGGGCAAAGGCTATATGCTCGTGGACTTTGAATCCTACAAAGTGGGTAATGCCACACGCTATGCAGCAATATGGGAAAAACGCAGTGGCTACGGACTTCAAGTGCGTACCAATCGTACGAAGCTAGAATTTGCGAATCTTTGGCGCGAATATCGAGACAAAGGCTACCGCCTCGTAGATTTTGAGTGCTATTCTACTTCTAGCGGACAACGCTATGGTGGGGTCTGGATAGAAAATTCATCGCGCTTTCGATATAGCAAAAAATCGCAGATAGATAAACTCATGACAGACTATCGTGCTGCGAACAACTTGCCAGGTATTTCAGTAGCTGTAGTGAAAGATGGCAAAATGATTTACCGTCGAGGTTTCGGCTTCGCGGATAAGGAAGCGCGCAAAGTAGCGCATGGCGAAAGCGTTTATCTTTCTGCTTCTATCTCTAAGGTGATAGGTGGCACTATAGCCGCAAAATTGCAACAAAAAGGACGCTTGCAAAATGGCAAAGCGGTAAGTTTAGACCTTAATAATACGACCCGCAGCTATCTCACCAATGTCCGACAGTCGGACGGTAATCGCGTGAGTTTGCCAAACAATCATCAGCATACGGTAGCGCAGCTCTTTTCCCACCTTGCCTGCATTGAGCATTATGATGGGCCAGAACCGAGTACGCAACATTATACGAAAGCCATAGATGCCTTGCCACAGATTTGGAATACTCCATTCTTGAGTGGCTGCACCAGAGGGAGTTCTAGAAATTACTCTACGCATGCCTTTACCTACATCGCTGCTGTATTGGAGCAGGTGACGGGGCAGCGTTCGGCAAAACTCATACGCAATGAAATTGCAAAACCCTATGGACTTTCGAGCATGCGCGCTTTATACACGCGCTCTAGTGTGCCGTCCAATTATGAGCGTGTGAAACCTTACCGCGACAATAACACGCCCACTTCGCATTCCAATAATAGTTGGAAAGTATTTGGCGGTGGCATCGAATCATCGCCTGTCGATTTGGCATGGTTTGGCTGGAAAGTACTAGATGGCAAAATAGTGAATGCCACTACCCGCGATGATGTACTCTGGAAGCGTGTGCGCTCCAACCAACGCAATGGCATTGCTTGGGAAGTGATTACCAACAATAATAGACGTATTGCACAACATGGAGGGTCTTGGACGGGTGCACTTACCCACCTACGCGTCTTCCGCGACGACGGATTAGTGATTGCGATTATGTCGAATAGAGGGGAGCATACATCGGGGAGTTTGAGTGCCTTGTCGTATGATATTGCGGATGTGGTTTTATAAATAAGCATAATTTAGACGCTAACTTCCCGTTAGCGTCTAAATTCAAAGCCTATTAATACTCCGAAGGATGTATCTTTTGTGTCACTCTCTTCGCCTTTGCTGACTTATCAGAGAGTACGACTTCCATATTATTAAGGTTACCATCTTCATCTTCAATGAAGGTCAATAAACCCATGAAGCCGATTCCTTCAAAGGAATGCTCCCCTACTTTTTTAAATTCGGCAATTTGACCGTCGCCTACTACTTGCGCGTTGAGTAGTCCATTCTTTTGCGTGAAGCGAAAACGCATGCCTGTCTCTTCGTTGGCGTATTCTCCTAAGTATTTATCAAGTTCTGTAGGTATTGCTTTCGTTTGTTCTTGTTTTTCTGGTGCTGCCTTTTTTTGCTGTACTTTTTGTGTTTGCACACTACAATTGCTGAATAAAAAGCACATACATACTGCTAGAATATAAACAATCTTGGATTTCATTTTTAGTGATTTCGAATTTTAAATTTCTATATCAGTGGTAAGATGTAAATAAGTTGAAATAGGTTACAGTCTATATTCCAACATCAAATCCGTCGCTCCGTGAGTTGATAAATGACATACAACAAATTGGCAAAAAGCAGCAAAGCCACCGCTTGATGCAATGAACCGTATAAAATTGGGACGCGCCCAATACAGTTCAAGACAGTAAGCACCCCTAATAAAAACTGTAGTCCTAATAGCCCCATCAAGCTATAGGTACCTCCGCGCAAACGCTTAGAAATATCGGATTGCAATACGCGGCGGGCAAACAAGAGCATAGCTATCGTAAGCACATAAGCCATCGTGCGGTGCAGTACTTGTACCCAAGCTTTTATAGCAGCAGAGGATTCATAATTTACTAAATCGGTATCGCCTGCATTAAGTATGTGCAAGAAGCGACTGCCTTCTACAAAGAAAGGAAAGTGCGGATGTACTAGCCCTGCGCGCATGCCTGCCATGAGTCCGCCAAAGGCGATTTGAACTAGCAACAGAGTAGCTACGCCCCAAGCAAACCGTCGTAGTTGTCCCAAATGAGCATCGCGGACAGTAGGTTGAGCAGCTTTGATATGTGTCCAGAAGAGATAGCCAAACAAGGCGGTAGCAATGGAGAGATGCCCTACCAGTTTGTAGGCACTCACCCAAGTGCGGTTGTCTTCATTCAGTCCGCTTGCTACCATTATCCAGCCGAAGGTAGCGGCAGCTATGGCTAATGCTATCACAATGCCTAAATTCCGAATTAGCCAGCGTGGTAGCCATTTCTTCCAAAGGAAAAATAGAAAGGGAAACAAAAACACAAAGCCCATAAAGCGCGCCCAAAGCCGATGGATGTATTCCCAGAAATAAATCACTTTAAAGTCCGAGAGGCTCATATCGGCATGTAGACTTTCGAATTGCTTCTTCGCAGCTACTTTATATAGTTCAAAGGCTTCTTGCCATTCCACTTGATTTGTCGGCGGTAAGGTGCCTTGTATCACTGCCCATTCCGTGATGGATAAACCCGAATCCGTCAAGCGTGTGATGCCGCCTACCACTATTTGCACAAATACCATGAATACTCCAATAGCAAGCCAAATCTGGATGGGGCGTTTTATATGTTGATGCGTTTCCATAAATCAAAATGTTCTGTTTGGGCAGCAATGTACTTTACACACATTTAATTAGTGTCTATTAATATTCATTTTATTTAAATTTTTATTTCCCTCTTATTATTAAGGCTGTTAGTTCGTTGATAAAATTAGGGGTAAAATAGTAGAATAATACATTCTTAACGTTTGGGGAATATAAACTCACGCTTTATACACACTATAAAGCACTTGTTTATCAAAGTTTTATGGACTTATTCACTTCTATGTGAAAAGTTATTCTATGGAAAAATAAGTAATAGTGCAAAAGTGAATGAAGCCGTGGAAATCCTTCTTTTTCCACAAAAATGCTGATAAAAGAGGCTTAGCTTTTCCACAATATTGGTGGTATGTGTAAAGTAATGTAGATAAGTAATAGTTTTCCCCAATCTTATCCACACAATGTAGAAAACTCAATAGCTGAAAATGAAGTATTTATAAAAAATAGAAAAAATGAAACTAAAAACATATTGGTTTTGTTTTTGAATTTATTTGTTTTTGAAAATCAAACGTAAAGTTGTTATTAACAAGTACAAAAAATGTGAGTAAATATATCTAATCATATTTTACAGTCTGATTATCAATCAATTAAAAATGTTGGTAAGTGTGTGGAAATGTGGATAACTTTGATTTTGGCTATTTTCATCCTTGTTTTTTAAGATTTTTTATTATGCAAATTTAGGGGCTAATCGTTCGTTCTTCGACAAAATTAGCCCCTGAATTTATCCGTTTAGTCACAAGCTAGATGTTCCTTAGAAATAAAGTCATTATTCGGAATACAAGCACCCGAATGTACGCTTGTGGGTTGATAGCGTTGCAAATTAGGGTCGTAGAGTGCCTCTTCTAAAAATGCGACTAAGTCTGCAATATCTTGCTCTGAAAGTTGCAAGGGCTGAAAATCAGTTGCAAGTTGTTGTGTTGGTACGCTAGAGTTTTGTGCTTGGGCAGTATTTTTGTAACGAACTATTTCTTCTACCGAAGTAAAAGTAGCACCATGCCCATAGAAAGGTGAATCGCTTAGGTTGTAGAGTTGTGGTACTTTAAACTTAAAATTATCATCTGGATTTTTCGTGAAGCCTCCTCTGCCTAAGCGTATAGGATTGTCGGCGGTTACATTGAATACACGTTCTACGGCATCTACCAAATCATTCATACCAAGCGCATGAAATTCCATTGAACTCAGCGCAGGATTGCTATGACAATTTACACAGCCTGCTTCTCCAAAAAAGAGCAAAGCGCCCCGTTTTTCTTGATTGCTCATGGCATTAGTTGTGCCTTGCAACCAACGCTGAAAGGGTGCTTGATTAGCTAGAAGTGTGCGCTCATAGGCAGCGATAGCCAAAGCTGCACGTTCCAAATCATAACGTTTAGGAGTCGCTACATCTGGAAAAGCTGCATCGAATAAGCGATCATAATCCATCGAACGCATCATTTCCTCCGTGCAGTCCATACGATGTACGCCCATGCCGGCAATAGCTTGTATCTCTAAGCCTTGATAGCCTAAGTGGTTGTTCGCAATAGGAGTTCCGGCTGTCCATTGGTCTTTTGTATCACTATTCAGACCAGTCGCTCCAAATTGTCCATTCCATAACATCAACTCCTGATAGGCGGCATTCATAGCAGCAGGCGTGCGAATTGGTTGCACATCTAGCTCAATAGCTTTATAGTTAGGCGATTTTCCGCGTCCTTCGCCTTGATTACCAATTCCTAAGCCGCCTTCGCCTATACCCTGTGCTGTGCCTGCTTGAAAACCTGCCGCTGCAAAATGGCAAGAGGCACAAGAATAGGTACTTGCTCCTTCTGCTAGTGTAGCCTTTACGCCCAAAGCCGTTTCGTGATAAAGCAGTTGCCCCAGGGCTACTTTTTCGCTAGTGATAGGATTGTTGGGGTCTTGTGGAATATTCGCAAAATCATCGCTTGTAGGAAATTGAAAGTGAGACTTATCCGAGCCACCCAATGCTAAAGCTGCATTTTGGAGCTGTTCTTCGAGTGCTGTATCTAATGGATTTTCAATGGGCGTATCATTGATAGCGTCTGCTTGGCAACCATATATAAATAGAGCCAGCACAAAGATTTGTACTGTACGCATGTGTGCTAGATTGTCGTGAATGTTAAAATGTCGTAAGTTAGACATTTTAAATGGACATTTTCATCCCTTTTAGCATAAATTTTTATGTACTTAAAATGGATTGCCTCTTCAAGCGTCTTAATAGCTATAAATTGAAAACTAGGACTTTGTTACCATCCATTTTTGCCATCAAAAAGCCACAAAAATATCTAAACTTATAAAATATTGTAAATCCGATGAACATTCAGTATATTTATGAATGTTCCTTTTGCAAAAGCATATTT
>JAHDCQ010000318.1 GCA_020629845.1 Saprospiraceae bacterium
TTCTCCGAAATAAATTTCACGCGCTCGAATGTCTATGATGTTTGCTTGTATTTTCATGTGCTGTGTGACGCTTTGCTTTGTATGCTGAATTGTATTTCTGAATACAAATATCGAAATAAAAAAAGCAACCAAAAACCTACGTTCTTGATTGCTTTTATGTAGCGTGGGGGGGACCCGAACCCCCGACCTCAGGATTATGAATCCTGCGCTCTAACCAACTGAGCTACCGCGCCATTCCAAAAATTGGAACGCAAAGGTAACATATATAAGGTATTCGCGCAAATTTCATAAGCACTTTTTCTTTCTCCCTCTTTAGTAGAGTAGCAACTAGCTTAAGCTGCTATGGCAACTCTACCACTTATCAAATCTTCAAGCTAAAGGCTATATGCATTTCCTCTAATTTATCTACCTTCGTGCCGTTTTTATAAACTGGTAAATAAGACAAGATAATTTGTCTCAATCCAATAAAAAAATACAATTCATGAGAAAGTTAATTCAGCTTTTAGGCGTAGTTGCTATAATTTGGAGTATAGGAGCTTGCGGAAATGGCGGCAACGGTGTGCCTACTATTTCAGGCGATGTACAATTGAACACGCTAGAAGATACCATTGCATATGGTATGGGCGTAGTAGCGATGAGTTCGATAAAAGACCAATTCAAAATAGAAGAACCCAACTTTGGCATCATCAATCGTGCAATGCAAGATGTACATTCTGGTACACCTTTGATTACACAAGAAGAATTTAATCAAGTGGCAAATAACTTCTTTAGAATACAACAAGAAGAAAAAGGTAAAGAAGCCTTACAAAAAGGGCGCGATTTCTTGGCGAACAACGCACAAAAAGAAGGCGTAAAAATGACCGATAGCGGCTTGCAGTACAAAGTATTACAAGAGGGGACGGGAGCGTCGCCAAAATTAGAAGATAAAGTAACAGTACACTATCATGGTACATTGCTTGATGGTACCGTATTCGATAGCTCTGTGGATAGAGGACAACCTGCTTCTTTTCCTGTGTCGGGTGTGATTCCTGGCTGGACGGAAGCACTGCAGATGATGAAAGTAGGAGACAAGTGGCAAGTATATATACCAAGCGAATTAGCCTATGGACCTCGTGGTGCAGGTGGGCAAATTGGACCAAATGAAGCCCTGATTTTTGATGTAGAGTTGATAGAGATAGCGGAATAGAGTTATCTTTTGAGGTGTATATTCTCTAAGAAGCTGTTTTACAACCTATGGTTGGAATACAGCTTCTTAGTATCAAGCACGATGCCTAATGCTGCTGGAATTGTAATTTCAGCAGCATTCTTTTTTATCGCTGCTCTCAAAATGCTTATTTTGCCTTTCAAATTAAATTTGCATTATGCGATTCTTATCTATTCTATTTTGCTTAAGTATCTATGGCAATACATTTGCACAAAGTGATACCGATGCTTTTTTTATCAAAAAAATATATGCCAGTGCGCTCACCGAAGGGGCATCTTATCCCTGGCTTTATGAAATGACCACGCAAATTGGAGGACGCTTGAGTGGCTCACCACAAGCCGCTGCAGCCGTAGAGTATACACGCCAAGAGTTGGAAACCCTCGATGTAGATAGTGTTTATTTGCAAGCTTGCCTAGTCCCCCATTGGGTGCGTGGAGCGAAGGAGCAGGTTCGCATTGTGAATTCTAATGCAGTAGGTAGTATGGACTTAAATGCTGTGGCCTTAGGCAATTCGATAGCTACTGCTAAGCATGGTATTACTGCCGAAGTGGTAGAAGTGCAGAGCTTAGATGAAGTAGAGGAGCTAGGCAGAGCGGGTTTGGAAGGGAAAATCGTATTTTTCAACCGGCCTATGGATCCTACGCAGATTAATACTTTTGCAGCTTATGGAGGTGCAGTCGGGCAACGCTATGCTGGGCCACGGAATGCTGCCAAACATGGCGCAGTAGGTGCATTGGTACGCTCCATGACCACACGACTTGACGACGTGCCACACACAGGTAGTACTGCTTATGAAGCGGACGATCAAAATATACCTGCCGTAGCTATTAGTACCAATCATGCAGAGTTGCTAAGTGATTTATTAGAAAATGAAAGTGTACAAGTGTATATGCAAACGCATTGCCAAAACCTTAGTCCAAAACCTTCCCACAATGTTATTGCAGAAATAAAAGGGAGTGAATTTCCTGATGAAATCATATTGGTCGGTGGTCATCTTGACTCTTGGGATATTGGGCATGGCGCACACGATGATGGCGCGGGTTGTGTGCAAGCAATGGATGTATTGCAAGTGCTAAAGCGTTTGGAATATAAACCCAAGCGTACTATTCGTTGCGTATTATTTATGAATGAAGAAAATGGGCAAGCAGGTGCGCAGGCATATAGCAAAGCCTCTGATGCGAAGGGCGAATTTCATTTAGCAGCTATTGAGTCGGATAGAGGTGGTTTTACGCCACGCGGCTTCACAGCGGATGGCGACGAAGCAGTTTTTACGAAACGCTACAAAAAAGTAGTAGAGTGGTTGCCATTGCTTGAACCCTATGGATTAGATTTTGAAAAAGGCGGTTCGGGGGCAGATATTCGCTATTTGAAGTCTCAAAAAGGCTTACTCTTTGGCTTCAAACCCGATTCGCAACGATATTTTGACTATCACCATACGGATATAGACCGAATAGAAGCGGTGAATAAGCGCGAGCTAGAACTAGGTACGGCTGCTATTACTAGCCTCGTTTATTTGATTGATAAGTATGGTCTGTAACTCAAAAAGCCCTTCTAGCTGTACTAGAAGGGCAAGTATGTCAACCATGAAAAAATTAATTTTTTACTACCGATAGCTTTCTATATGTACGTTCCTGTGCTGCGTCTATACGTACATAATAGATGCCTTCGTCAATGTTTTCCAATGAAAGCTGAAGCTCATTGTTGCCACTATCCACGCTTTGCGCATAGGATTGCAACATTCGACCAGTGTAGTCATATAATTGAATTTGTACATCCGTGTTTGTATGCGTTTGTATCTGTATGTGTGTTTCATTGGCGGTAGGGTTCGGATAAAAATCGCCAATTTGTAGCGCGTCTTTATCATTTATCGCAGCACTTACAATAGTAGAATATTCAAAATTCCCATCTCTATCAATTTGCTTTAGGCGATAATAGTAAACTTGATTAGCTAATACTTTATCATCCTTAAAATGGTACTGTTGCATTTCGGATGTAGTGCCATTGCCATTTATCCAAGCTATTTTTCGATAATCTTTAGCATCAATACTTCGCTGTAGCTCGAAGCCTAAGTTATGTAACTCACTAGAAGTCTGCCATGCTAGTTCAATTGTAGTCTCCGTTGCTTTAGCTGCAAACTGCGTAAGCTCCACGGGTAGTGTGTTGCAATCTCCAACTAATACAGTTGCAGTATTTGTAGGCGTTTCTATACCGTACTCCACTATACTTAAACATCTATCGCCAGCAGTGCTATGATCTATTTCTATACCAATAAAGCCATATTTTCCAGCTTCTTGAATGGCGAGGTATCCTACTGAGGATGAACCTGATGGCGTAGCAAAATCGCCTAAATTCCCATTTGCACTAAGTAAAAAACCATTTGTACCATCAAAGTCATTGAACATATACCCACTTGCGGGCATTCCTGTTGCTGCATTATCTGCTGCAAATAATGGTAGTGACATGGATATGGTACCAAGTGTGCCTGCTGAGATAGTTAGCATAGGATTTATTGCCGAAGCTATTACGAATGAGCTGGCAGGTCCCTGAAGAAATTCAAAGGCTATATCGTAGTTTCCATCACCATCAAAATCTAATGCTAATTTTCGATTACAGTTCGCTGTATTTTGCATGTAATCGCTCTTTATGGCTCCCAAATTGCATTGAGCATCTGCATAGGGCATTGCTATCGCTTGAGCAGCTAAAGGAGCTAGTACTACTAAAGCACTTTTGGAAAAACACTTTTGCTTTATACCCTTTGCCTTTTTTTTAGTGAGATGATATAAATTTGCTTGGGTGACATAATCACTTAAGCGTTCTGCTACACCTTGCTGTGTAGCAGTTGATTGTGTAATTTTCATAGCTTGACACTTGTTTTATCTTCTATCCATATCTATATGGACTTTCATAAAGCAAATAGCTTTCTAAAAAGCTATATAAAACAACGAGCTATGTTTCAAATATCTAGGAGATAGTGCTATCAGATAATTTCTTTTTCTCTGTCCACGCCAAATCTATCCGATAAGCAGCGTGAGTGAGGCATTTAGAGAGCGTCTATATTTTTGCCACTTTTCTATATACTACTTGCGATTCAAGTTCTATTTTCATAAAATAATTACCTATTACGATTTCAGTCATATCGAATAGTATTTCATTTGCTCCTTGGTTTAGGGTGGCTGTTTCATGCTTCAATGCACGTCCCTGACTATCAAAAAGTGTCAGACGAGCATCCTTTTCGTCTGTTGCTGTGATAGGTACGCGTAGTGCATCACTTACGGGATTTGGGAACACTTCACCCACATTATCCTGCTTTAGGTCTTTCAATTCGGCGGTAATAATTTTTGAATAAGTGGTTTTGCCCCCTATATCTACCTGCATCAAGCGATAGTAGTACAATTCATTTGCTACTACTTTATCGTCTTTGTGTTGGTATTGTTGTGCTTCTAGCGTAGTACCATTACCCTCTACCCAAGCTATTTTTTGGAAGTTTTTCCCATCCGTACTACGTTCTAGCTCAAAGCCTCTATTGTCAATTTCCGTAGCTGTTTCCCAACTCAAATGAATAGCGTTTTCTTCTTGCCATGCATCAAAGGTAGTAAGTTCAACAGGTAAAGAAGCACATTGACCTATTACTACTCCTGATGGGTCTGTTGTGCTGGTATCCACACCGCCTACCACAGTCAGTTGATTTCCAGATATACTAATACTAAGAAAACCGTAATGCCCTCCTGATCTTATGGCAATATATTCTGGATAATCTAGAGGAGTTGCAGGGGAGGCTACGATTACACCAGCACTAGTAGCATAAACACTTGCATTAGATATAGCTGTAAAATTATTTGTAGGGTTTATACTATCACCAGCATCTAGACGTGGTACAACATCAAAGTTAGTAACACCTATTGTTGTTACCGTTTGCTGTATATAATTAGTGCCCATACCATAAACACCCGCTACTAAGCCCTTAAAACCAGCCGTAGTATTGCTATATATTATTTTAAAGTCTGGAGCTTGTGTATTATGAGGTAAATCAATAGTAAATATTTGTGCGGATGCTGTAATAGTAAACATCTGTGAAAAACTACATCCTCCAGATTGTGCTGCGGTTAAATTAGGTAGCATGGAAGTAGCCGCTAATGGCACTAAAGCCATCAAGGTATTCTTACCAATTTTTGTTCGCTTATGTACATGCCTAGACTTAGTAGCATATTGCTGTGCCTGTTTTTGGTAGGCGGATAGCCGGTCGTCTATAGGTTGTAGGATACTTGCTTGCTTCATCTTCATAGCCTTATTATGATAGTAGATGTAGAGATGTTGTGAAATTGCTAGTAGTAAAGAGAAGATGAATTGCTTATCTAATGATACGCAAGCAAATGAGTTATGGAATAATTCTACGATACAAAGTAACTTAAAGTCAGGCAGCTATTTTCGGACAGCAACGGCTTTTTTGAAATATTGTATTATAGTTGTTTTCATTTTATGTTTTTGACTATTACCCTGTTTTTTAGTCAGTTAGTATATTAGATTAATCTTGATTCTTCTAAAGTTTAAGACTTATAGAAAGACGTTTTTTGAAATTTATAATTAAAAATAAATTATATAGTTGTCTGATAAACAAAGTTTTTATGGATTTCTAAGG
>JAHDCQ010000319.1 GCA_020629845.1 Saprospiraceae bacterium
TATTTTTTGTGGCTTCTATAGGCAATATATAGGCAAAGGATAGTAAAAAATAAGCGACATGGAAGAATGTATTTTGAAAACTGAAATCTAATAAATTGCTCCAAAACCCGAAACTTGAATCTATAGATATATTTAGTTCTTCTAAGTCTGCCATCCGCCTAGCGTAGGCATCGGGAGTAGCTAATACAAAGTAGTGATCAATTACAGCTTCAATTACAGATGTTATTAAAATTAGCCCTATTATTTTAAGTATGTAAAAATGTTTCTTTTTTCGATTAGGATATAGGAGATGGGCATTGCCATAAAAAATTATAGCATTGAATACGTTGCCATAAATGGACGGCCATAGCAATGTCCCATCATCAGAGTACATATATCCCCAATACCAATCGGGAATATTACAAAAAGCAATAACACCAGCCCAAGCTAATATATGGACGATGATGATACCCGATTTGCTAAGATAATCACTCATTACTTGTTCTTTTGCTCCAAAGAGGAGTCGCCCATAGGAATATTGTAAAGTATTTTCCTTGTTTTTTTGCGTGGTAACGCTATTTCGTCCATCACTTGATTTTGGAGAATGATAATAGTTTTATCATTATCCAAATGCCTTTCTATGTAAGTGATATAACCGACCCAACCACCTGCATGACTGGCTATTTTACCATAATCTTTTGTGTTATCAATACCCCATCCAAAGCCATAGTTAGTATCGTCATCATTACTTGTTTTATAGGATGAAAAGATATGTTTTTTATCTTCTTCATTGATTAATTTATTACTATATAGTGCTCTATCCCATTTTAATAAATCATAGATATTTGAATTGACCATTCCATCACCTACGATGCCATCTAGATAAATTACGTAGGACTCGGAAGCTAACTCATCAGGAAGTACTTTTCTTGCTAAACTGTCCGAATAAACATAGCCTTGTGCGTAATTTTCAACCGTTCGAGGCTCATATCTGCGTCTATAAACAAAGGTATTTTGCATATCAAGAGGTAAAAATATTTTTTCACTTAAATAGTTTTCAAATGTTTTTCCACTCACGCGTTCTATGATAGAGCCTAAAAGCAAATAACCCGTATTACTATATTCGTAACTTTCATTAGGTTGAAATAGACGTTCGGGTTGGTGCTTTTGGAAAAGACGAATTATATCGTCATTAGTAGCGATTTTAGCCTTATCCCAATACTTTTCTGCTAAATCGAAATAATCAGCCATGCCACCTGTGTGAATCAGTAAATGTTTGATCGTTATTCCGTCATAATGAACCAGTTCTGGAATATATTTGCTCATTTCATCCTCCAAACTCAACTTGCCTTCTTTTTCTAGTTGTACGATTCCCATAGCTGTAAATTGCTTGGAAACGGAAGCCAACTCAAAACTTGTAGAAGGGTTTAAAGCTACCTGATTTTCAATATCTGCCATGCCATAGGCCTTTTCAAAAATGATATTACCACTTTCTGCTACAAGAACATTGCCATTAAATTTGCCTTGCTGAAACAAGTTATTGTATAAGGAGTCTAATTGCATCGATTTTACTTTGCGCTGTTGCTGTTGTTTAGAGTTGTCCAAATAATCCAAAATCAAAATCCCAATTTCATCTACCGAAACGGCTGTATTAGAAAACGCAACTACGGCAATATCCTTATCTTTTACAAAACCTGCAAAGGCGCGAAAACCTCCTGTGCCGCCATTGTGCCAAGTGACCGTTTGTCCGCCACCCGATGCTGTCTCTATCCAAGCTAGACCAACTCCCACTTTTTCATATAGCTCTTTACGAGGCTGATGTGTGCTTTCAAAAGCAAGTTCATTATTGATATTTGCTTTCAAATATTTCAGCATGTCCGAAGTGTTGGAGCGTATAGCACCTGCGCCTGCAAGCGTGGGTATATCCCAGTTGGAAGTGGGCTTTCCAGCTTCATCATGCCCATCTGCCCAATGTTCCTTATGCCACGCATCGAGTGTGATAGTGGTACGGGACATAGCAAGTGGTGTGCTAATATATTGCTGCACTAATGTTTCATAATCTGTCCCATTTACAAGGGCGAGAATATGCCCTAGCAGCCCCATGCCTAGATTAGAATACATAGGCTCTCGCTCCGATTTTGCTTTGGGTTCGTATTTTTTCAAAAAATCGTACAAATTCTCTACCGTATACTTTGAATAAGGATTGGACATATTCATGACGAATTGCCAAGTCATATTGCCCGGTACACGTGGCATACCCGAACTGTGTGTGGCTAATTCCTCTAAGGTGATTGCTACATCCTCTTCCCAATCGCCTATACCGTCGGGTAGATATTTGCTAATCGGATCATTAAGTTGCACTTTGCCTTCTTCTACCATCTGAGCAAGAATGCCCGTAGTAAATGTTTTACTAATAGAACCAATTTCAAACATAGAAAACTCATCAGGTGCGACGGCTTTTTCTTCCGAAATAGTGCCATAATTATGGTAGCTCATTTCGCCGTTCTGATAGATACCTATAGCGAGGGCGTGTGTGCCTTCTGCATCAACGAAGGGTTTGGCAATTTCATCAATGGATTGCACTTTGTCCAAAGCAGGCAAGCTGTCGATAGCGATTTGAGATTTACAAGCAAAAGCGACAAATAAAAGAGCTATAGCACTTAAGATAATTAAACAATAACGCATGGTGATTTACTTTTTTACAGGATGAAAGCATCCTTTGTGATAAGTACTTAATGAGTGAATGAAAGAATTGCGAATGAGTGACTAATTATAGGTTTAATTCGCTCATTCAGTCATTCAATATTCACTCATGGAGTATTTACCCTTTGTGTTTCTAAATAATTACAATACAAAAGTAAGTCAGGCAGTAAGCGATAGCAAAAATACTTGATGAGTGCATAGAAATTGCTGATAAGCGTTTATTAGACTTTATTCTTCCTCCCAAAAAAGCTCCATAGCGATATTGTCGGCGAATAATTTGCCTGTTTTGGTGAGGCTATAATTGTCATTTTGTACCTGCATTTTATCGGTGGTAAGAAAACTTTGACTTTGTTTCAAAAAATGTGCTTCAAAGCGCGTATCTATACTACGAATATGTGCTAAGTCGCAGCCCCAAATCGTGCGTAAGCCTGTGAGTACGTATTCATTGTAGCCTTGTGCTGGACTGAGTATTTCTTCTTCAAATGCTAATTCATTGGTCTGTAAAGCTTTGATGTATTGAGCATTATGCGCTACGTTCCATTGCCGACTTTTGGCATTAAAGGAATGCGCTGAGGGGCCAAGTCCTAGATAAGGTACGCCTTTCCAATAGTTAGAATTGTGCTGTGCATAGCAATTGGGCTGCGCGAAATTGGAAATTTCATAATGTATAAAGCCTGCACCTTCGGTCGTTTTTTGTAAATATTCGAATTGTTGTGCAGCATGTGTATCGTCCACAGCTTTGGCTTTGCCTGCTTTTACAAAATGCGCCAAAGCAGTCTGTGGCTCTACCGTAAGGCAATAGCAGGAAAGGTGTGGGACTTGAAAATCCAGCACTTTTTGAAGATTTGTCGCCCATTGCTTGTGGGAAGTAGTGGGGCTGCCATAAATGAGGTCTACCGTCAAATTCTCGAAACCAACTGCTTGTGCATTTTGGATGCAAACTGCTGCTTCTTTCGCAGAGTGTGCGCGATTCATAAAGCGTAAATCTTCCTCTGAAAAAGATTGAATGCCTATGCTAAGACGATTAATAGGCGTTTTGCGTAATGCTTTCAGGTAGTCGAGTGTCAAATCATCAGGATTGGCTTCTAGGGTGATTTCTGCATCTGAACTAATAGAGTGGTAATGGCTGATTTGGTCAAAGAGTGCATTTAATTCACTCGCATCAAGCAAAGAAGGCGTGCCACCACCTAGATAAACGGTAGAAACGGGAACATTACTTAGGTAGTCGTGTTGTAGTGCTATTTCTTTGTGAATGGCAGCTAATAAATCTGTTTTATGTTTTAAGGAAGTAGAAAAATGGAAATTACAGTAGTGGCAAGCCTGTTTGCAAAAAGGAATATGAAGGTAAATGCCTGCCATTTAGAATAAATTTGAAATTATAAGCCTAGTTTCAGCCTCAAAAGTAGAAAATATAGGCAGTAGTTTTTTTATTTGCAAGTATAAAAATTGATTAAACACCTATGACTAGAAGAACACGTATTGTATTAGCAATTTTGAATGCCCTGTTTTTTATTCTTACCATTGTGGTGAACGGCTTGGCCAATGCCTTACCTATCAATGGTAAAAACCCCGTCGAACTCTCTGAAATGTACCCGAATTTATTCGTTCCAGCCGGCGTGACATTTTCGATTTGGGGGCTTATTTATCTACTCTTATTTGCTTTTATTGTTTATCAGCTCTTTGAGGTACTTCGTATTGATCGTCCTAAAGCCTTTTTTATCGAAGAAATAAATTTTTGGTTTATAGTAAGCTGTATAGCCAATGCCAGTTGGATAGTAGCGTGGCACTACCTCTATGTATGGTCATCAGTAGGAATCATGCTCACCTTATTTGGTTCGCTCTTGATGATTTATTTGTTGCTTGAAATAGGGCGTTCGGAAGCCAACTCTATGGTGCGCTATTTCGTGCATTTGCCCTTTAGCGTCTATCTAGGTTGGATTACCGTAGCCACTATTGCCAGTATTACTACTTTACTCGTCCATACAGGCTGGAATGGTTTAGGCCTCTCCGAGCAATTTTGGGCAGCAGCTATGGTCATTGTTGCTACAGCCATTGGTTTAGCGGTATTGTTTCGCCGAAATGACCCTTTTTACGCAGGCGTACTCGTTTGGGCATTTGCGGGCATTGCATACAAGCGTTCGTTAGTAGAAGCAGATGACCAAGCCGTATTTATAGCCGCAATTGGGTGTGCGATATTACTTTTTGCAGGTATTTTCTATCAAATCGTCAAAAAACGTACCTATTAAGACATTCCTTTCACCGTTTCCTCCTCCTAGACTTCCGTTTCCGCAATGGATACATAAGCGCGAAAACATATTAGTTTTTTTTCGTTAGATATAAGCAAGCCGATTACAATAGGTTTTGAAGTCTGTACGAAGCATTACCCTTCAATAGCTTATGTATAGATGAAAGATGTATTTATTTTTTTAGAGAAAACTTTTTCGGCCGCTTTGTTTCACGAAATAATAGGCTACCCATGAGCGAATACGCAACTACGCTTGCCTTAGTAGACCAGCATCCAATCATTGGGATTGGCGTGCGGGCGCTATTGCAACAGGACAGTGACAAGGACTTTACACTAGTGCATCATGCTACCCGTGCGAATGACATTTTAGATTTTTACTCGCATCGCCGTACTGATTTGTTGCTTCTTGATTTGAACTTGCCCGATATGGAGTATAAGGACTTGATAAAGGGCTTGCAAATTCGAGTTAGAGACACAAAAATAATGGCTTATACGGCCTACAATAATTCTTCTCTAGTAAAAACGGTACTCCGACTTGGACTCGACGGTTACCTCCTGAAAACCTGTACGCCAGAAGAATTTATATATGCCTTGCATCAAGTAATGGAAAGAGATGAGGTATATATTGGAAAATCAGTGCAACTCAATAGCGTGATGAATAGTCCTCGCAAAGGCTTGAAAGACGATTTTCAAAAATGCCTTAGCCTCTCGAAACGCGAAAAGGAAATACTCGACCTGATTAGTCAGGGATACACGAGTCAGAGTATCAGTAAGACGTTATTTATAAGTAAATATACCGTAGAAACCCACCGAAAGAATATCCTGCGAAAGCTCAACTTCAACTCTAGCACCGAGCTAGTGAAGTTTGCTGTGCAGCAGGGATTGGTATAAGCAACAA
>JAHDCQ010000320.1 GCA_020629845.1 Saprospiraceae bacterium
TATCAATAACACTATGTCTTTGTTGCATAGCCAATTTAAGTATGCTCGCCCAACCTACAGCTCCCGAAAGTGATTTTATCAAAGTAGATCAATTTGGTTACTTGCCAAATGCTTCAAAAGTAGCAGTGATTAGCGACCCACAAATTGGGTATAATGCCGATAATTCGTTTACCCCTAGCGATACTTACCAAGTACGCGAATGGCAGAGCGGAAATGTCGTATTTAGCACCGCTTTGCAGACTTGGAATGACAGTGCAACACATACCCAATCGGGAGATAAAGGCTGGTGGTTTGATTTTTCGAGTGTGACCACAGCAGGCACTTATTATCTATATGACCCCTTGAATGATGTTCGTTCCTACGAATTTGAAATCCATGAAGATGTCTATAATAATGCCTTGCACGCTGCAACGCGTATGTTTTATTACAATCGTTGTGGCATTGCCAAAATCGCGCCTTATGCCGAAGCTGCATGGACATACAATGGTGCTGCTTTTCAAGAGCAAGATAGCAATTGCCGCTTTTATCGCACACCTGATGATGCCAATTCTGCGAAAGACCTGAGTGGTGGTTGGTTTGATGCAGGAGACTTCAACAAATATACGACCAATGCAAATCGCCCAGTGCAAGATTTGTTGTGGGCTTATCGGGAGCATCCATCTGTTTTTGCGGATAATTGGAATATTCCAGAATCAGGGAACGGTATTCCTGATGTATTGGACGAATTGAAATGGGAATTGGATTGGCTATTAAAAATGAATAATCCCGATGGTTCTACGCATATCAAAATGGGCAGTATCAGCCATAATGATAATGCACAAGTTCCGCCAGATGTGAATTCAGACCCAAGATATTACGCGCCCGTATGTAGCTCGGCTGCTATTGCAGTGGCAGGAATGTTCGCACATGCCGCAAAGGTCTATCAGGAAATTCCTAGTATGCGTGACTATGCGGAAACACTTCGCAATCGTGCGGAAACGACTTGGAATTATGTGCTTCCTGCGCTCAACTCTAATCAATTAGATGCCAACTGCGATGATCAAACGATTAAATCTGGCGATGCTGATTGGCCCGTAAATATTCAACGCGAACGCGCCCTTGCCGCCGCTATTTATTTGTTTGAATTAACGGGCAAAGCCACCTATAACCAATACATTATCAATAATATCAATGATGCGCCACAACAAATCAATAACTTTTACTGGGATCAGTACATGATGCCGCTAAATGACGCGCTACTCCTATACACGAGTCTTCCAAATGCGGATGCGACTATCACAAATTTAATTCTCAACTCCATACAAGCAGATGTTGATGGCAATGGCAGTGGACTCTATGGTTTTGATGAAAATGCGGACTTATATCGTGTCCAAATGCCTGGCTACTATTGGGGTGGCAATCGTGAAATATCCGCTATCGGTGCATTCAATCAATTATTGATAAAATATAATATCAATCCAGAAAGTCATGCGGCTTATCAATTGAGAAGCCAGCAAATGGCACATTATATACACGGGGTTAATCCGCAAGGGATGACCTATTTGACGAATATGTACAATCTTGGTGGCGATAAGTGCGCCAATGAAATGTACCACGAATGGTTCAAAGATGGCTCTCGTTGGGACAATGCGCTTACGGCTGCTGGCCCTGCACCTGGGTACTTGGTTGGCGGTGCAAATCAAGCATTTTCGGGTACTACTTCACCTCCTGCAAATCAGCCTCCACAAAAAAGTTATTTGGATTACAATACAGCTTGGCCCGACGCTTCATGGGAAATTACCGAGCCTTCGATTACTTATCAAGGAGCCTATGTGCGTTTGATAGCGTCTTTGGCAACGAGCGGAGGAACTACTTGTCCAGCCGCAGCCACTTCCTGCAATGATACTGATCCAAATACTGTCAATGATGCGCAGGATGGCTTTTGTAATTGTTCGGGTACACTTGCTGAGAATGAAGACTGCGAATTGCTCACCAATGGCGCTTTTGAGGAAGATTCGTCTTGGGAAACATGGGGATGTACTGCCTTTTTCTCGAATGGTGTTGCTAAATTAGTTGATATTGCGGTGGGCGCAAATTCGTGGGACGCTGGTTTTCAACAAACGGGTATTACACTAGAACAAGGCAAGACCTATACCGCTACTTTTTCTGTAAGAGCAGACGCTAATCGCAGCCTTGATTTTAAAATTGGGCCATCGAATTATGTGTTTGAAACTATCAACCTTAGCGCGAATATGCAGACGTACAGCTATACTTTCGTGATGAATGAACCAACGAATACGAATGCCAGTTTCGAGTTTCTTATTGGTACAAGTTTCATGAGTGTCTATATCGAAAATGCGCGTTTAGCGGAAAGCGATTGTGAAGCAGATACTTGCCCAGCCGAAGGCACACTTTGCGATGATGGCAATGCTGCCACCGAAAACGATATAGAAGATGGCTTTTGTAATTGTGCAGGAACACCCATTCAAACTGCGGATTGTGAACTACTCCTTAATGCTGGTTTTGATACGGATGTGTACGACTGGAATATATGGAACTGCACAGCCAATGCAGTCAATGGCGTTGCCCAACTGACCAATATTGCTGCGGTTGCTAACCCCTGGGATGCGAGCTTTAGCCAATCAAAACGGACGCTCGAACAAGGCAAGACTTATACTGCTACTTTTTCTGCAAGGGCAGATGCAAGTCGCTCCCTGCGTTTCAAGCTTGGATTAAGCGTTGCACCCTGGACAAATTATGTATCGGAGACTATTAATCTCAGCACGGAGATGCAGACGTACAGCTATACTTTTGTGATGAATGACCCAACGAGTGCGAATGTAAATTTTAGTTTTTTGCTGGGGGCAAGTAGCTCGAATGTCTATATCACAAATACGAGTTTGGTGGAAAATGATTGCGGAGAAAGTACTTGTCCAGCCGCAGGCACGCGCTGTGATGATGGAAACCCTAATACGGAAAATGATGTAGAAGACGGCTTTTGTAATTGTGCAGGAACACCCATTCAAACGAATGCTTGTCAATTACTCACGAATGCTAGTTTCGATACAGATGTAGCGGATTGGAATGCTTGGGCTTGTACCGCTACTTCTGTCAATGGCGTTGCGAATTTGAGCAATATTAGTGCAGGCGCGAATGCGTGGGATGCTGGCTTCCATCAAAGTGGCTTGAGGCTTGAACAGGGCAAATCCTATACGCTAATTATACGTGCGCGCGCTGAAAATAATCGCAGCATGGATGTCAAACTAGGCACAGATACTGCTCCCTGGATAGATTATTTCTACGAAACACTAAGCCTCACCACAAGCTTCCAGACCTTTGTTTATACTATCTCTATGAGTGGTGAAACGAATAGCAATGCAAGTTTGGATTTGTTAATTGGTGCGAGTTCCGCGAATATATATATCGAAGCGGTTTCGCTATTAGAAAATGGCTGTGCTACGTCCCCATCAGCTTGTGAACTATTGTCTAATGCAGCTTTTGAGGCAGATGTATCGGATTGGAACACTTGGGCTTGCACTGCGACTGCGGTCAATGGTGTTGTCAATTTACGCAATATTAGCGCAGGCGCAAATACTTGGGATGCTGGCTTTAGTCAAGAAGGCGTGACACTAGAACAAGGCAAGGCGTATATCGCTACTTTCACTGCAAGAGCAGATAATAACCGTAGTCTTGATTTCAAGATTGGATTGCCTGTTGCACCCTGGACAAATTATGTCTATGAAACCATCAACCTTAGCACCAATATGCAGACTTATACTTATGCTTTCGTAATGAACGAACCGACGAATACGAATGTGAGTTTTGAGTTTTTCCTCGGTGCAAATGCTGCGAATATCTATATCGAAAGTACAAGTCTTGTACAAAGCAATTGTCTTGGTGGTAGTTCATTTACAAATGCAACTTATGCAACACCAAGCAATTTAAATATCTCTTCTGATAATCTTGCGGAGGTACAATTATATCCGAATCCTGCTAGGCAGAGCATTCAATTGCTTAGTAAAACTGAAAGTACACCTGCACAAATACAAATCCATGATGCCTTTGGTAAATTAGTCAAACAAATCGAAGCAGTAGAGTTCATGGCAAATGTGCCGATTCAAGTAGAGCTTAATCAACTTCCAGCAGGAATGTATTTCTGTACGGTACAATGTGCTACATGGAAATCAATCCAAAAGTTTTTCCTTGTTCGGGAGTAGAGTTTTTGAATTGGGAAAGTTGTACTAAAAAAACAGGCAAGTTAAATTAAGAATTTGAAACAATTAAACTGGGTACACCATTTTGTAGATAAGCTGACTCAAAAAAAGAACAAGTAAATGTCATTTGCGAAACGTACCCAAGCCACCTTCTACTTGCAATGCGCTACTAGGTAGTACGCCTAGTGCATCAACCCATAAATAATTACTAACTTTATCGGCTTCTTTTTCCGTTATTCTTCGTTATTCGTCAATCAAATAACCAGTTATGCTCTCTCCTCATGCCTCGACTAACGAAAAAATAAGCTCCCTAAAGTTGGTAATTACTTACGGGTTGATGCACTAGTAGCGTCCGTTTGTGACCAACAATTTCGCTGCTAAATGCACTAAAACCCTAGGTGCATTTACCATAGCATCCTCTAAGTTTTTAGCCTGTTCTAGAACAGCATAAATATTGGTAATTCCCAAATCCGCCTGTGCTTGCTCACTCAATTCATGCTGCCCTACGAAAAGTGCAAGTGGTTTCTGATATTGCTTTGCTAAGTCCGCGACACCACTAACGACTTTCCCTTCTAGAGTTTGGCTATCCAATTTCCCTTCACCACTAATGACTAAATCTGCCTGTTGGATTTGGCTTTCAAACTGACTTAATTCCAAAATAGTCGCAATGCCGCTTTTGATTTCTGCGCCTAACAAACCGAATAAGCCCGCCGCGATACCACCTGCCGCACCGCCACCTGCTAAGGTGCGAATATCTTTTCCAAACTGTTGTTCTACTATATCCGCGAACTGCTGCATACCGCGCTCAAGCTGCTCAATTGCGTCAGCATTCGCTCCTTTCTGTGCAGCATAGACATGACTTGCACCATTCATGCCGAGTAGTGGGTTTTTGACATCACAAAGGCAATAAAAGCGCGTATTTTGGAGCAAATCGTAATTTTTAGGAGGAACAATATTTTGGACATGAACCAAGTTTTCGCCAATAGGAGAAAGTGGAATATTGTCTTTACCCAAAAACTGAAATCCTAACGCTTGCGCGATGCCCATGCCACCGTCATTGGTCGCGCTACCACCGAGGAATAAATAAATGTCTCGAATGCCCCGTTTTAAGGCATCAGCTATCATTTCACCTGATCCATAAGTAGAGGTTTTCAAGGGATTCCGCTCCGATTTTTCCAGTAATACTAAACCTGCCGCACTCGCTAACTCTATAAAAGCTGCATCTTTCGAGCAGAAATAATTGGCTTCTATTTTTTGCCCCAAAGGATTTTGTACTTGCAAAGCAATACTATCCAAATCCAAATAGGATTGCAGTACTTCTAGCGAGCCATCGCCCCCATCTGCGAGTGGGTGTAGCACACATCTTATGGAAGCGTCACGCTGTTGAATGCCTTTTGCAATGGCTTGTGCCACTTCCAAAGCACTCAACGAACCTTTAAACTTATCGGGGGCAATCAGTATCCTCATATCAAGTTTGGAATATTTATACTAATCAATACGATTAGGATAAAGAATGCTATCAAAATCGTGGATTTCACAGGATCGTAGTGCCAGCTAAAGGATAGCACTTGGC
>JAHDCQ010000022.1 GCA_020629845.1 Saprospiraceae bacterium
GATGATCTGCACTCATATTCAAATTCCAAACTCCGATATTGCCCCCATTTGCACCCGAAGCACTCGCCACTTCTATTCCCTTACTTCCACCTGCACCGATAGTATAACCATCGCCACTTGAGTGTGCCATAATAGTAAACTGCTGTGCTTGAGTGTTCTGAAAACTATTTTGCTGGATATTGCCATTATTGCCAGAGCCGCCTGTATTGCTTACATATTTGCCACTATGTTTAAACTGCATATAATAGCAACCATCTGTGATGTTAGGTAAACAATCATCCACTATGACATCAATAGAAAGGGTATTGGAACATCCATTTCCATCAGAAGCTGTAACAGTATAAGTGCCACTCATATTAGTCGTTAGATTAGATAAGGTAGCGTCACCTATTGCAGAAAAACCATTTGGGCCTGTCCAAGATTGACTGAGACTATTAGGCAATACGGATAGTCGAATTTCCTCGCCTTCGCAGAGTGCAGCAGGCGAACAGTCGCCACTCACCCAACCACTGCCTGCATTATATTCACAAACAGGATTCACATCACTCACGACTAATTCAAATTCTGTGGTGTAGGTACAAGCACCATCCGTTGAAGTGAGCACATAAGTACCAGCCATCGAAGGCGTAATATTGTTTAGTCTAGCCCAATCATTGGTGGCTGTAAAACCGTTCGGGCCTGTCCAAGTTTTTGAGGAGAGGTCTGGCTGTGTTCGTAGGCTGACATTGTTTGTACCTTCACAGACTTGAATCGTGCAGTTGCCATCATTGACCCAAGTGCCATAATTGATACGCGAAGAACATTCCAGCACTTGCGAACATGCTACCATTGGATAAAATGTATTGCAAGGCGGCATTGACCAAGTGGTAGCAGAAGGATCGCCATAAGTCGTGAAGGTATAAATGGTATTCGGATCAGAAAAAGGCGAGTTCCAGCCCTTATAATCTGTTGTATTATTTACAATGATATTGTTTGGGCCAGGTGGCTCATGTCCGTACTGTGCGCCACCTGTTGCAAAGATATTCCAGTTGTGATAGGACGGTATCGTGATGGTATTTTGTTCAATCAAGTTGTAACCATCGTCTCCACTATGAAAGTTGATGTCTACTGTAAAATTGCATTGATAGACTACATTATACTTCGCGCCTCTTTGGATAGAAAAATGCCTTATTCTGTTTACGTCTTCTTGGTAGAATAGGTTATTATCTCCGCGAATATCATAATAACCGTTGCCATTTACGCCTTTGTTATAGCATTGGTCAATGAAGTTACGCCTGAACGTATTATGATTGCCTCGGATATAAATTGCATCTGTGCCTGACTTTAGGATTCTAGTATCTTGAACCCAACAATTAGAACTACCAGGGTCAAGATAAATAGCTTGCACATACAAATCATCCAACCCACAAGGGTCGTTCTCAAAGGCACTCGATATGGTACAGCCTGAGACCATAAACTCATAGGTCAGATTTTCGATACCTGCGTATTGACAATCATCGAAATAGAGGGCATACTTCTTGCCTTGCGCCCAAGTAGAACGCATATAGCATCGGAGCTTTGTGCCTGTCTGACTAGCACCACGTAGCACCACATTCGATTTCATATTGATGGTGCTATTGATGTCATAGTTGCCGCTATTCAACACAATGACTCCACCGCCAGCATTCGATACATTATTGATAGCATTTTGTAGATTATCGCCTGCTGAAATGGTCATTGCAACAGGCAAATTCTGGGGAATGCCGCCTTGAACGCCTGCCTTCACAAACTCATTTTCGATATAGGAATAGGTATTGGTATAGCAAGTCGGGTCGCCCTGCATACAAGGGTCGCCGATGTCGCATTGAGCTATGCTATGGTTAGAAACACTGCATAATACTACTACTAGGATAAAAGGGTATATCTGTTTAATATTTTTCATTTTCTGACAAAATTTTATGCTTATCTTCGAAATAGAGTGAAGTGGACTTGTAACTGCCGAGTGGTACTCGGCACATGCTACACTTTGCTTTATCTGCTCATCCTGTACCAAGCACCGCTTGGTATTTACTATTCACCCGATTTTGGGTATGCGAATTTTTAATCTACCGTAACCACACCACTTTCAGACATTACGCCTAAATGATTCCGATGTCGCACCGCTATATGATATGTACCAGATGGCAATCCAATGAATTGTAATTGTGTACTTCCTGTCGTTGCATCTACTACATCGCCATCGCGTTGTATAAGTGCAGCCATTTGTGCAGCTACTACATTTGCGGTGCTAGCGTTTCGTAATTCTATAAGCACCCAATCCACGATAGCATTATTGCCTGTTAGTGCCATTACAGGCATCGCAGCCGTTACCCCTAATCCATAAGGGTCAGTGTTTGGTAGATTCAGCGCATTATTCATCATGCCTGAAGTGCTGTTGAATGTACCGCCTAAGTAAGTCTTTACTTCGATATTGGTGCAAATATTCGTGCCTACACAGTCGCAATGTGTGCCATTGGCATTCATAGCAGCAGTGTATTCATAAGTAGTACTGCCTATGCAAGCATCACTATCATTACAAGCTGTACCTATTGCTGGACATTGGTTGCAAGGAATCAAGCGTACTTTCTCATTATCTTGATTCAGCAATTGCCACTGATGCACATTTGCACCTTCTGTATTGCTTACGGTTTGCTCTGAAAAATAGAGATTACTATTCTTATTTCGGATATTATAGTACCCACCGCCAGCATCTTCAAAATACCAACGATGATGATCTGCACTCATATTCAAATTCCAAACTCCGATATTGCCCCCATTTGCACCTGAAGCACTTGCAACTTCTATACCCTTACTTCCACCTGCACCGATAGTATAACCGTCGCCGCTAGAGTGCGCTAGGATGGTAAACTGCTGTGCTTGGGTATTCTGAAAGCTGTTTTGTTGGATGTTACCATTATTGCCTGAACCGCCTGAATTGCTGACGTATTTACCGCTATGCTTGAATTGCATATAATAGCAGCCATCTGCGATAGATGCACCGCTACAATCTTCTACTGCTACATCTATAGAAAGCGTATTTGTGCAGCCATAAGCATCTGTAGTGGTAACTGTATATGTACCACTCATATTTACCGTTAGGTTAGAAAGCGTAGCATCGCCTGTAGCCGTAAAGCCGTTTGGCCCTGTCCACGATTGATTAAGGTTGTTAGGTAGTACGGATAGTCGAATCTCTTCACCTTCACAAAGTGTTGCTGGCGAACAGTCTCCACTTACCCAGCCACTACCTGCATTATATTCGCAAATTGGATTGACACTATGAACTATCAATTCAATTGCTTTGGTGTAGGAACAGCCATTTCCATCTGTTGCAGTGACAGAATATGTCCCTGCCATACTTGGCGTAATATTATCGAGTCTTGCCCAGCCTGTATCTGTGAAACCGTTCGGGCCTGTCCAAGTTTTTGTTAGGCTGTTAGGATCAACCGAGAGGGTTACATTGCCTGTACCTTCGCAAACATCAAGGCTACAATCTCCTGTAATCCAAGTGCCATAATTTACCCGATAGGAACATTCTACTACCTCATCACAACAAGCATCGCAGACACCGCCGCAGTCTACGCCTGTTTCATCTTGGTTTTGAATATTGTCGTTACAAGTACCACAAGAAAATGGACAGATACCGCCGCAATCTACACCCGTTTCATCCTGATTTTTGATGCCATCATGGCAAGATGCACAAGGAAAATCACAGCTTGCTGCTGCGTATTTGCTACGCATCAGATTGCCTGGTTGTGTGCCGAAACCTAGCGTCATATCTATGCCTATTCCGCTGGCTAAATAGCAATAGCTCATCATCGTACCTGCTGAAGGCGTTGGTGTAGTAGCAGGACAACCGCCTGGTACGCCGTCCCAAGCTTCTGTAGGGACACAGGCATCAATCGCAGTATTATTACCATTCCAGAAACAGGAATGAGTATGCGCCGAGCCAAAGTTATGTCCCATTTCATGAGCAACTAAGAAAACAGAAAGCGAAAAAGTAGGATAGCCAGCATACGAACTATTAATGCCAGCAGTTCCATATCCACCACTTTCTGGAAGACGGTCACATAAGGCATCCACCCAAGCAAGTCCTCCGCCACCATCGTAATGGACATAGTGCGAAATACTACCTGTCCATGCATTAGCATTTCTGTAATCTCTGTATTTTTCTAATGAATTTATAAGGTCTGGGTCGCCAGAAAGTCGTCGGAATGGCTCATCAGATGTCCATGCAACCAAGCCAGAAATTTTTACGGGAATACTTTCATTGGCGTAGAGTGTAGTAACATGCGTGAACAATCCAAAAACATAAGCCGCTGCTTGTGTCGTGCCGCCTTTATCATTTACGAGGTCTTTATCTACATCAAAATGCACGCCGATACACTCTGTTGCTGCCTTTGATATATCTGCTTCTTCTTTTACTTGTTGCGGCATTGGCAAATCGTCCATACCGCATTTAAAAGTGCTGAAAAGCTCTTCTAATTGAGTATCATCGTATAAAATATATTCTGGTCTATCATTAATTTTTCCGAAGGTGATATTTCGTCCACCAGCCAAAAGTAACAAGCCCATGACTTCATGCTCGAAAAAGCTCATGGTGGCACTTGAGCGTTTTTCTCCTACTACCACGCCTTGATAATGTACGCCTGTTTTAGGATTTTCGATAATTTTGCCGCTTGGCATTTCTTTCAATGTGAAATCAGGGGTAAAAAGATTGACCTGTACTAATTCTAAATCATAAAAAGTGCCGTCTGACTTTGGAAGTCGCAATTTTATGGTTGCTGGACGATTGACTAAAATTTCTTCTTGAATAGCCGAGTTGAGCGAGAGAACACTATACGTTTTTATGGACGTAGGAATATTGTTTGAAATTTCATTAACTACTTTGGTGTTTGCTGTTTTTACGAAATCATTATAGTCCATAAAGACTGTTCCATCGGTTTTTTTCGCTTGTATTAGCTGTTCTAGGACAGTTTCTTGTGCGAATGAGGTATTAGTTACTAGTAGTAGTCCACACAGAAAGTGTATGGCATGCCTAATTGTTACGTTCATTGTTTGTGCTATTCAAATATTTGTTAAATGTAGAGGGTATTGTGTGCAATGATTGTTCTTGAAGCAAGTGAAGCTGAAAGATTACGTTTTCTGACAAATTTACCGACTCCACGAATGGGCTACTTTGTCAGAAAATCAAAAACTAAAAGAAAGTAAATAGAAGCGTAGGACAAAGGTATGAAATAAGAAATTAATTCTAATGTAGATAGAATCCTTAATCTGTAGAAATGGTAAATTGATAAACGTATGTCTTTTACAGTTAGCGAGCAGGCAAGAAATGAGCGCGCCATAATGGGGCACTTATTTCTTGTCTGCTTTAGGTTTTAATTTCTGACTTTTCTAAAATCTAAGTCTCTTCTTGTTTCAATAAGGCTTCCCTTAAGGTTTTCGCCCGCTTATCTTCCCCGTCGTGACTCCAACCTGGCGCGTAGAAAATATACTTCAACTTATCACTCCACTTTTCGGCACGGCGGACATCGTGCCAAATCGCAGCATATTCATGCGTCGCAACATAAGCAGGATTGAAGGAATTGATATTTACGGTGAGTCCGTAGACAGGTTTATCAAAGTCTTTTTCTTCGGAGAATGTGCCAAATAATCTATCCCAAATAATGAGCGCGCCGGCATGATTGCAGTCCAAATAGCGAATATTGGACGCATGATGCACTCGGTGATGCGAAGGGGTATTGAAAATTAATTCTATAGGACGGGGAAGCTTATCTACGAGTTCTGTATGTACCCAAAACTGATAGAGTAAATTGATGGACATAGCTAAGAACATCATCACAGGATCGAAGCCTAAGAGCGGTATCCATAGCCAGAAGAGGTATTTATGTAAGCGTTCGCCCACGCCTTGTCTCAATGCTGTGCCAAAATTCATATACTCCGAAGAATGATGTGGCACATGCCCCGCCCAAAACAAGCGTACTTCGTGGTTCGCCCGATGAAACCAATAGTAGGCAAAATCATCAGCAAAAAACAGGATGCCCCAAGCCCACCATTGTCGTCCTACTACGTCGCGCAACGGACTCAATTCGTGGAGATAGAAAAATGCGATGAAAGCCAGCAATTTTGGCAAAAATTCCACAATTGCCGTGATGACTGCCATCGAAAAAGACACCCAAAAATCCTTCGTATTATACGCGCCTCTATCAAATTTTTTATCTACATACATCTCTATTAGCACCACCGCTAAGAAAAACGGGAAGCTGAGTACTAATAATTTATCTTGTGATACTTGCTCTATGAAATATTGAATATCCATTGCTAAAATGATTTTTTCTGTAGGAAAGGTAAAAATATTCTTAGACTTTGTATTCGCTAATGCGTCAAAATGCTACATTTGACAAAACTCAAATCAAAATAGATGTCAGTTACACTCGTCCTTGTCATAGTAACCAGCTTGATTTCGTACCAAGCCATCCAAAATCCCAACATGTTAGCCCAATTGGTGCATTCGCCTTATCGAGAGAAGCATAATCAGGAATATTACCGTATGCTTACGTCGGGTTTTATACATAGCAATCGCACTTGGATGCACTTGCTTATCAATATGTTTGTGCTTTACCAATTTGGAGAGATAGTAGAGCGAGAATTTGTAAAAGATTTTGGACCGACTCTTGGACGCGTCAATTATTTAGGTTTGTATTTATTAACCATAGTATGCGCAAGTTTGCCGTCCTATTTTCGCCACAAAGACAATCCTTCTTATAGTGCCTTAGGTGCGTCGGGTGGCGTGTCTGGTATTATGTTTGTATTTGCACTTTTCTTTCCATGGGCAATGTTGGGCTTGTTCTTTATTATTCCTTGCCCTGCTATCATCGCGGCGGTCTTATACTTAGTCTATTCACATTGGGCAGACCGTAATCAGAATGATAATATTGGACATGATGCACATCTTTATGGAGCATTATTTGGAGCAGCCTTTGCGATAGCTTTAAACCCATCTTTATTTAATGAATTTATTACAGAATTATTGGCAGGATTTCCATTTTAAGTAAGAGTAGGTGCAGTTCATTAAAAGGTATTAGCTATCCAGCTTATCCAATAAATCAGGGCGACGCTCTTGGGTGCGTTTGAGTGATTGTTCATAACGCCATTCAGCTATTTTGGCATCATGCCCTGAAAGCAGTACAGGCGGCACTTCCCAATCGCGGAACTTGGCAGGACGGGTATATACAGGTGGGGCAAGCAAATCATCCTGAAAAGAATCGAAGAGGGCAGAGGTTTCATCATTCAATACGCCTGGTAGCAAGCGACCAATAGAATCTACGACCACGGCAGCAGCCAATTCTCCGCCCGATAGCACATAATCGCCTATCGAAATATCCATGGTGATATAATGCTCGCGGATGCGCTCATCTATGCCTTTATAATGCCCACAAAGTAGCATCAAATTGCCCTTCAAGGAAAGTTGGTTGCAGATGCTTTGATTGAGGCGTTTGCCATCGGGAGTCATGTAGATGATTTCGTCATAGTCGCGTTTGGCTTGGAGGCTTTCGATGCAATTTACAAGGGGTTCTACCATCATTACCATGCCTGCGCCGCCTCCAAATTGATAATCATCAATTTGCCGATGTTTGCCCAATCCGAATGCGCGTATATCATGTATATGCACCTCCAACAAACCTTTTTGCTGGGCGCGTTTCATAATGGAATGCTGCAATGGACTGTGCAATAAATCGGGGACAGCGGAAAGAATGTCAATACGCACTGGTTTGGTATTAGGTATCAAGTATTAGGTATTAAGTACAAAGCTCTTGCCTAATACTTGATACCTAATACTTAATACAATTGATTACTCTATGCTCAATAATTCTACATCGAAAATAAGCGTAGAACCAGGTCCGATGGCACCACCTGCGCCACGGTCGCCATACGCTAAGTTGGATGGTAAGAATAAGCGATATTTAGAACCTACAGACATCAGTTGTAAACCTTCTGTCCAGCCTGAAATCACCTGATTCAGACCGAATGTAGCAGGCTTGCCACGATCTACGGAGCTATCAAATACCGTACCGTCAATCAAGGTACCATGATAGTGTACGGTTACTTTATCCGTAGCTTTAGGATAGGTAGCGCCATCTCCTTCTTGTATTACGAGGTATTGTAGACCACTTTCGGTAGTCTTCACGCCATCTTTCTTAGCATTGTCTGCTAGGAATTGCGTTCCTTTTTCTGCATTTTTTTGCTCTGCCATTTTTCTTATTTCCATTATGTGTGCTTGTAGCATTTGGTTAGCAGTAGCCACATCTATAGTAGCGTTTCCAGCTAGGTTTTCTTTAATTCCTTTCATCACCACATCAATATCTAGGTCTTCTAAGCCTTGCTGCTTAATGCTTTCTGCCATCAGTACTCCCATACTATAGCTTAAGGAGTCATTTTTACTTTTTAAATCCATCTGTTCCAATTTACTTTTTTCCTCCGCCTGAACCATTTTACTGTTTTGTTCCGTCTGCGCCGACAATTGTTGCGCCATAAGTCCTACTGTAATTGTTAGGGCGTACATTAGAAATTTCATATTTATTCGTCTTTTTTGCTTGTGAATAATTGTTTTGGTACAAAGTATTAGGTGGATGACCTACTTGGTACTTAGGGAATCGGCAAAAAATAACCTACCCATTTGACTTGTTCTTTTTCCAAGCAAGGTCGTTACTCATCAGTTACAGAACTAGCTATGCGCCTTCTTCGCGCCTTCTTGCTTGAAAAAATAACGAACTCAAATTATGGGTAGCTTATTTCTTGCCGATTCCCTTAATACCTAATACTATCAAGGCCATATTGCCTCAAAAGGGTCTTTTTCAATACCCAGTCCCTCAAACGTCTGAGCAGATTTTATATTTTCTAAGGTCAAATTTATTCCTCCCAATTGATGCGATTTTGCAATTTTCGCGCCGCTTGCTAAGGTTTGCCAATTTTCCCAAGTGTTCTCTATGCCTTTTAGTGGAATAATGCCTACCCACATGCGCCAAGCTTTGGGGAGTCCATTTTCATCCAATATCCAAAGATAGGCATCGCCAGGGGTCACGCCGCCTGAGCTGTATTGCACCAATAAGGCATCATCGCCTTCTTCGGTTTTTAGCGCGCTGCGTGTCACGCCTTTATCAAACGCTTTAGCAGGTGCATTGAGCCAAAAGGAATCATTACAAAAACTCGACCATGCTTTTTTTACCGACTTATCGGCTGCATTGCCCTCTAGTTCCGCGCCATCTTTCCATGCTTTGCCACTTATCTCATTCGGATTGAGTAGTACCGTATTTTCGCCCCATTTTACTTGTACTAAATGTCGCTTTTTGTCCCACACATAATTGCGACTAACAAAAGTCCATTGTACCACGTTGGTGGTATCCCAAGCCTCTTGCTTGATGGCAGTAAGCATTTTTTGTGCTAGAGCATCTGCTTGCGCGCCCGTTTCGCCTGTTGGGAGTGGCTTGCTCATGATTTTCATAGCAATAAACCCAATGATTAGCAATCCTGCTACTACTATACCTAACCATTTTAGTACTTTAAGCATGATTCTTGTTTTTAGTGTGTTCTTCTTTTTGCTTCCTAAAAATCAATCTCTACAAGGATGAGTTCAATAATAAATTGAGCTTTCCTAATTTGCCGCGAAGGTACAAATTTTCGTTTACAGCTACATTTCCCCCCAACGATAGCTTTCCAAATCGAAGCCTGCTAAATCCAATGCTCGGTCTACTACCGTAGCAGCGAGTGCTTCAAAAGTGGTCGGGCGACTATAAAAGGAGGGCGAAGCGGGGCAAATAATCGCGCCTGCTTCGGTGAGTGTTTTCATATTATTAATGTGAATAAGATTGTAAGGCGTATCGCGGGGGACTAGAATTAGCTGCCGACGCTCCTTCAGCATCACATCCGCTGCCCGTGTAGTGAGGTCGTTGGAAGTACCCGTAGCTATGCGTGCCATTAGCCCCATAGAGCAAGGGCAAACGAACATCGCACCATATTTTGCTGAACCCGATGCAAAAGGAGCCATGAAGTTGTTTTTTTCATAAAAATCGAAGGGATATTGCTCAAAGGCTCGATTCTCTAATTCATATTCCCAATTGAATTTTGCATTATCGCTCATTACGATGCCTACTTGTGCGATTTGTGCTTGCAGTTGTACCAATTTATCTAATAAGACTTTTGCATATATCGCCCCACTAGAACCACCTACAGCAACTACTACCTTTTTTTTATTCATTCTAGCCTGATATTATTTGATGATTCTCTGATTATTTTGGTGATGAATCAAGCCTATTTTTCTGCAAAAGTTCGACCGTTCTACTAACTCATTTTGCAAAAAAATAGGCTTGACCACCAAAATTATCAGAGCATGTTTTTGGTTAAAGCTTTCTTAATGCCTCAACTTCCTCCTAAATCTAGCGTACTTTTGGTATCAGTTGAAATTTCATATTAGGCACAGGCTATGGAGGTATGCTTTGTTACATCCTGAAAGTAGGAAAAAATACCTAATACTTAATACCTTGTACCTAATACCAAGCAATTAAGCTTTAAAACAGATAAGATGAAAAAAGTTTTGTTTCCCGTCACTATTCTTGTGCTTTGTGCAGGATTCTTTGCCTTCACATTGCCAGCAGAGGAAAAACCTACCATAGAGTGGCACACTTGGGAAGAAGCCATTGAAAAAAGCAAGGAAAATCCTAAAAAGATATTCATTGATGTGTATACGGATTGGTGTGGCTGGTGTAAGGTGATGGATAGAAAAACCTTTACGGACAAAGATGTGATTGAATACATGAATGAAAATTTCTATGCCGTAAAGTTTGATGCAGAGCAGAAGGAGACCTTGACTTTTGATGGGCATGAGTTTAAATATATCAATTCAGGACGTAGAGGCGTACATGAGTTGGCGTATAGCTTGCTCGACGGTCGTTTAGGCTACCCTTCGGTGGTGTATTTAGATGAAGATAAGAAGCGTATTTTAGTATCGCCGGGCTTCAAAGACCCTAAGGCGATGATGAATGAATTGACGTTTGTAGCGGAAAAGCATTACAAAACCACTTCATTTGAAAAATATGCAAAAAGCCTAGAAGAAGGTGCTACACCTGATACTGCAACAAAGGATAAGCAATAGCTTGGTTTATGGTTGTATTGTCATATTGCTTGACACTACGGTGAAAAGTGTGGGTGCGCTCAACTTGATTCAATCAATTCAGCGTACATTTTCTGTTTTATACGTATTCCCTCCAATGGAACGCGTTCCATTGGGACAAAAAAAGAATGACCCACACTTTTCACCGTAGAGCCTATTGCTTTATGGTAAGGATTGTGTACAAAATAAGTTCATACACAATCCTTACTGGCATGATGAACGATAAAATAATATGAGGATACAACAGTAATCTTTGTATTAGACTATTTAGCAAAATGTAAAACCAAGCTTATTTTTTGCCCTAAAAACAAGCCCTATTACGTATAATCTGCTGATAGCCAAATTAAAAGATTAGCTCGTGTCCATTGTTTTGCTCAACACTTGAGTATTTAGCAAATAGAATTTCATAAAAAGCTGAAGCATGATTTTACGAATACTTAACCTATTGAACAATAGATTTATCTATTTTTGCGGCTTGATTAAATTAAGGTTAATAATAATTGAGCTTAGGCTTTGCAAGGAAACTTATTCCGAAAAAGCCAGTTCTATACTTAGACAATACACAATAGGATTTTAAACATATCTATGGAAAAGAAAGACTTCACACTACAGCAGGCATACGATGAAAAGGGACAAGCAGTAAGTCCAATCCTGCCTGAAGGTGTAAAAAACTACTTAATTGATATTGACGGAACGGTGTGCGATGATGTGCCAAATGAAGAACCAGAACGCATGGGCACAGTACTACCTTATCCTGACGCGCTTGATATTTTGAATAAGTGGTATGACCAGGGGCATATCATTACCTTCTTTACTTCACGTACCGAAGAGCATCGCGAGATAACAGAATACTGGTTGCAAAAGCATAATTTCAAGTACCATGGCTTGCTGATGAATAAGCCACGCGGCGGCAATTATCATTGGATTGATAACCATATCGTGAAAGCAACACGCTTCAAGGGGCGTTTCACGGATTTAGTAGTGGCTACGAAGGAAATTGAGGTATTTGAGCAGTAGCTAACAATGTAGAATGTAACTATTTAGCAGATGAGAGAAAAGAGACCACTTCATTGAGAGAAGAGAGATGGACAGATACCAATACATTTCACGCTTAGTTGAAAAACAGTTATAGCATTGTAATCTCTTTTCTCTCAGTCCAAAAGGACGGTCTCTCTTCTCTCATCTAAATAGTTACATTCTAGGTTTCCTCTCTAAACATCATAAGTCACTTCTACTTCATCCGTCATTGGGTGCGATTGGCAGGTCAGTATGAAACCTTGAGCCACTTCGTCGTCATCAATAGCATAATGCACATCCATTTTCACCTTCCCTTTTATGGTTTTGGCTAAGCAAGTCGAGCATGCACCTGAGGTACAAGAGTAAGGTGGGTCATAGCCTTCCTTAATCAAAGTGTCTAGTATGGTTTTGCCACTTGGCACTGCTATTTGGATGGCTTCCCCATTTAACTGCACAGTCACTAGACTACCTTCTACGCCTTTTACTTTATCGCCTTCTGCCACACTAGAAGTAAAGTGTTCAGCATGAATAGTATCTGCTGGAATATTCATATTTTTTAGCGTACGCTCCACCGTAGTAATCATATCGCCAGGGCCGCAGATGAAGTATTCCGATTGTTGAGCGTGTGCAGGATGCGCTGCTAAGAATTCCTTTATCGTTTTCGCGCCTAAGCGTCCCACTTTGCCTGTCCAGCTTATTTTAGCTCTGGATAGCCATCCGCTTTTTTCCTTCTTTGGTTGGCTTAAGATGTGTTCTACACTCAGTTGCCCTGCGTAGCGCGACTGAAGCGCATCCAAGTCGGACTTAAAAATAATAGAATCTTCATTGCGATTACCATAAAACAAATGCACGCTACTCTTTGGCTCTTGTTCCAGTATCGTTTTCAAAATAGACATCAGCGGCGTAATACCACTCCCCGCCCCGAAAAGATAATAAGTCTTTTTCTGTTCAGGACTCAGTTTGGTATAGAAACGACCTTCAGGCGGCATCACTTCTATTGGTGTACCTGCTCGCACATTATCACCAATATGATTGGAGACTAAGCCATCTTTTACGCGCTTCACTGTTACTGAAATACCATCTTCCATTGGGCTACTCGACATAGAATAAGCACGGCGTGCCTCTTGTCCGTTTAGGTCAAATTTTAGGGTCAGGTATTGCCCTTGCTTATACGCAAATGTGGATTTTAAGTCCGCAGGAATATCGAATGTTATCGTATTCGTATCAGCCGTTTCTGCTTTCACCGAGCGTACATTCAGGCTATAAAATGTATGATTTGACATAGGTTTGTTTTGCTACAATAGTTTTGATTTCGCAAAAATAAAAATAAAATGAAGCGTAGCTAAAATTGTTCGCACATTGAGGATTTATCCAAAATAAAAACGGCGATGCAGCAAAGCCACATCGCCCCTAAGAACCGTACTAATTTTGTAAGTATTAGGTACAACAACTCTGATAAAACACCAGCATATCGTACTTAAACCTTACTTTAAAATACTAAATAAATTGCTAATTCCTTACATCTTTTTCAGACGTGCTTTTATATCATCTACTACCTTTTGCTGCTTTCCAATTTCCTCTTCTTTAGCAGATTGAGCGGATTCGTTTTCAGAAATATCTTTCTTTGCTTCTGCTATCTTTTCTTCACATTTCTGAATTTCGTTTTCATAGCCTTTCTTGTCTTTCTTCAAGTCTTCTTGATCTTTTTCCAGCTTTTTTAGCTTGTCCTCTTCTTCGGCTAGAAGTTCTTCAATAGCAGCCGTAGATACTTGCCCCGCGAATTCAATGAGCATAGCATTCGCTTTGCCATACGCTTGAGCATGCTCACTTGATGATACATACGCACCACCTAAGTTGTACCATACCACTAGTTCTGTATCAGCACCTTGCTCCACTACTTGAGCGTATACATCTACTGTATTGTCGCTCATCTCTTTAATTTCCGCATTATCCGTAAAGGTGATATTAGTCTTCTTATTAAGCTTCGTTTTGCCTTTGTAGTCACCAATATATTTATTCCAAGCTTTCTCTACTTCCTTCTTATTGGTCTTTTTTAGCATGATAGATACCGCATTATTTTTGCCTTTAGGCATGGTGCGTAATCCTTCATTTACTTGTGCGAAAGTTGTACCACATACCAATACGAATACTAATAATAATAGCTGTTTCATCATTTTTGATTGAATAAATTAATCATTATAGTAGGCTTCATTTCTAAATTAAAAAGCTTACCAAAAAATAAATAACTTGTGACATATTAGACGGACAGCTAAAAAAAGGTAACAGGTTATGAATAAATGAAAATCATAACAATTCGTTAAAATTTGGCACAAGAAACGAATTTAAGGTCACAAAAAATAAAATTAAAGTGATTTAATGACTTTTAACATAAAAAATCTAGACAGGTGTAGGTTTGAAGCCCTCCTAGAAATCTATTATCTTAGTTGAAAATGAAAAATCGGACGATAAATGAATTATCTACAAGTATTCATCAGTACACTTTTATTGAGCATGTTGGGGCACTCTTATACTCAAGCACAAGACTGGGCAAATCTCCAGCGTTTCCAAGCAGAAAATGCTAAACTTGGCATACCAACCAAAGGCGAAAAGCGCGTGGTTTTTATGGGCAATTCCATCACCGAAGGCTGGGGAAATGACAAGACGAGCTTCTTTCATACGAAAGGCTATATCAATAGAGGCATTAGTGGACAAACCACACCACAGATGCTTGTGCGCTTCCGACAAGATGTGGTAGCTTTGCAGCCTGAAGTAGTGGTAATACTCGCAGGCATCAACGATATTGCGGGCAACACTGGTCCATCTACAATTCCACAAATAGCGGATAATATCAAGGGAATGGCGGAAATTGCGCGTGCCAATGGTATCAAAGTAGTTATTAGTTCCGTTTTGCCTGCATACGATTTTCCGTGGCGACCTGGCTTAGAACCCGCCCCGAAAGTAATTGCCCTCAATAGAATGCTGAAAGCCTATTGCAAGAAAAATAAAATCGTCTATCTCGATTATTTTAGTGCAATGGTGGATGAGCGCGATGGCATGAAAAAGGAGTATACCTATGATGAAGTACATTGTACCCAAGCGGGTTATGATGTGATGAAACCTTTGGCAGAAAAAGCAATTGCAAAAGCGATGAAACGAAAGAAATAATGCAACTCAAGGACTTTAAACTGGAACGCTATTTTGGCATCCATGAATTTACGGCAAAATACCTGCTTTCCAGCTCGGACTGTGATGGCTATACGATGCAAGATGTGCTAAACACCGCCACAGTAGATGAGCTAGAACGTTGGAATAAACTCCAATTGGGCTATACCGAAAGTGAAGGCAACCCGCTATTGCGCCAAGCTATTCGCCCATTTTATAAAAATGCGGACTTGGATAATATTCTAGTTGCGTCACCAGGAGAGTTGAATTTTGTGTTGATGAATACCCTGCTGACTGCTAATGACCATGTGATAGCCATCGCCCCAAGCTATCAATCGCTGCATGAAGTAGCACGAAGTATCGGCTGTGCTATGAGTTATTGGCTACCTGATGAGCAGACATGGGAATATGAACCCGAACAACTGGAATGCCTAATTCAGGAAAACACGAAACTGATTATTATTAACTTTCCGCATAATCCAACGGGAGCCTATCTTAGCGAAGCAGTACTTTTACGAATTGTGGAAATCGCTCGAACACATGGCATTTATATCTTTTCGGATGAAATGTATCATAAACTTACCGTTGGGGAACTACCTACTTTGCCCCCCATTCAAGATGTGTACGAAAAAGGCATCAGTCTGTGGGGAACATCCAAAACCTTTGGTTTGGCTGGCTTACGCACAGGCTGGTTGGTGACACAAGACAAGACCGTACTTCGCAAAATATTAGCATTCAAAGATTACCTCAGTATCTGCAATAGCGCGCCTAGCGAAATTCTAAGTATCATCGCGCTAAATCATATTGAGCAGTTTTTAGACCCGAATCTTGAAAAGATAAAACGCAATATTCAGTACTTTCAGGAGTTCGCAGATGCGCATACGGATTATGTGCGTTTTATTCCGCCTAAAGCAGGTTCTACTGCTTTTGTGGAACTACATATTCCAGAAACGAGTTTAGTATTTAGTGATAAAATGGTAGCTGAAACAGGCATTATGACCGTTCCTGCCGAGATGTTTGGTTTTGATGGAACATACATTCGAGTGGGGTTTGGACGTGCCATTTTACCTGAAATCCTAGAACGCTTCAGCGACTATTTGAAAACAAATTACACAGCATGAGTTCAATAATACATTTACTTAGCAATGAGTGATATTATCAACAAAGAAAACAAGGCGATTTGGAATACCAATGCCAACTTTTGGGATGCTAAAATGGGAACAGCAGGTAATGATTGGCACCAAGAACTCATCGCACCCAAAACAGAACGTTTGCTGGACTTAAAAGCTCCTGCGCGCTTGCTAGATGTAGGCTGTGGCAATGGCGTATTTGCTAGAAGAATGGCAGCGAAAGGCATCGCTGTAACGGCTTTCGATTTCGCGGAACAAAATATCGAAAATGCGAAAAAATATCCTTCCGAGGGTATTGAATATCTAGTGCTAGATGCTACGAATGAAGCGGCTTTGCGTTCACTCGGCAGCGAAAGTTTTGAGGCAGCAGTCGCCAATATGGTGCTGATGGATGTACCTGAAATAGAACCACTTTTCAAGGCTTTACAGCATTTACTCGTACCGAATGGCTGCTTTGTATTTTCGGTTTGCCATCCTTGCTTTCATTCGGAGCAAGTAGAACATACACAGGGCGGCATTTTGGTTCGCACCTATCATCAGCCACAAACTTCCAAAGGCGTAGCCATTAATAAACAGCCAGAATTGCAGTACTATTTTCATCGCTCGGTAACGGATTATCTACGCCTTGCATTTCAGTATGGCTTTGTAGTAGATGGCTACGAAGAGCCTGTGTTCGAGGAAGCCCATGGCGGCATTTTTACTAAGGTTCCTCCTGCCTTGATTGTGCGGGTGCGGAAGCTATAAACCAATTAACATGTTTCAGATTCTTCAAATTCTTATATTACTTGGCATCGCACAGATAGTAGGCATTCTTTATCGTGCTTACCGAAAACCTAAGCAAGAAAATAATCCAACCTCTAAGCGGAGGATAACAAGACGGTTTTAGTAACTCGCGCTTATCAAATCTAAATCAGGGGATTTTTTACAAAGGGAATTATTTTTTCATCATGGATGTCACACTTTGTATTTTTCAGACTTATATATGCAAATCTAACTCAAGTTTCAAAGTAATTATTTAGAGCAGAGAAGAGAGACCATTCGCTTCGTTCATTGAGAGAAGAGATAGTATACCAAAGAATAATAGAGAATGAATAAAAAAATACTTGTCCCTCTCTGTTCTCTCAGTCCAAAGGACGGTCTCTGCTCTCTCCTCTAAATAGTTACGCTTCAAAGTAACTTTGTAGTACTTGCATAAGTACAAAATAGTATAGATTTTATTCGAACTGTCTTCTACTGTTTTATCGCCTACACTTTCTTACAGCGAAGGTAATAGTGTGTAGGATGCCATTCGTGAAATCTCGATAAAAGTAAAAAATTGAGGAATAAAAAATTTCCATTTTACCGACAACATGATGAATATGACTGTGGCCCTACTTGCCTTAGGATGTTGGCAAAGTACTATGGAAAAAACCATAATATTGAGCGACTAAGACATCTGTGTTCGATAACCATGGAAGGCGTATCGGCTAGAGGAATTATTGAGGGGGCGGAATCTATAGGGTTTCAAGCATTGCCCGCTTTGATAGATTTCAATAGCCTAAAAAACGAAGCACCGCTTCCTTGCATTAGTTATTGGCGCGATAGGCATTTTCTAATCGTTTATGAAGTCAGTAAAAAATGGGTGTATGTAGCCGACCCCGCGCATGGATTAATAAAATATTCTCACGAAGATTATATTAAAGCATGGCAAAATAGGAAAGACAAAGAAGCCGATCATAAAGGGGTGGTTATTTTACTAGAACCAACACCTGATTTTTATAAAGAAGAAGGAGATGCGAAGCCTAAAAGTGGCTTGTCCTTAATTAGGTCGTACATTAGTAAGGATAGTCGCTATGTGTTTCAGATATTTTTAGGGTTGCTTGGTGGAACCATTATTCAGTTAGCTTTTCCATTTCTTACCCAAGCCGTAGTAGATCAGGGCATTGTGACGGGCGACTTAAATTTTATTTATATTCTCTTGATTGCCCAAATCACTTTGTTTCTTAGCAGTTCAGTGTTTTCACTTATTCAGGGTTGGTTGTTGTTGTTTGTCGGTTCGCGGGCTAGTATTCTTATTGCAACGGACTATTTGCGAAAGCTATTGAGCAAGTCGCTTTCCTTTTTTGACGCGAAAACCTCTGGAGATATTCTTCAACGTATCAATGATTCCAATCGAATAGAACAGCTCATTGCCTCTGCGCCTGGAACCATTTTTTCCTACCTCAATGCTGTCGTATTCTTAGCTATTTTACTGTATTATGATCTTACTATTTTCACGGTTTTTGTAGTCGGAATAGTGCTATATGTGTTGTGGGTACAATACTTCATGAAAAAAAGAGAGGAATTAGACTATAAACGCTTTGAAGAAAATGCTGGCACGAATACATCTTTGATGCAAATGGTAAATGGCATCCAAGAAGTAAAAGTAAATGGCTCAGAGTTGCGCCGAATTTGGGCATGGGAAGAGATTAGAATACGCCTTTACAAAACCGCCATTTCTAATCTAAAATTAGCACAAATTCAAACCGTAGGCGGCAATGTTATCAATGAATTCAAGAATATAACGATTACTTTTTTAGCGGCAAAAGGGGTGATAGATGGGCAGCTTACCTTAGGGATGATGCTGGCTATTCAATATATAGTAGGGCAGATAAATGTGCCTCTCAATACGCTGGTTCAATTTCTAAAAGAGCTACAAGATGCAAGATTAAGTGTAGAGCGATTCACGGATATTGATTTTAAGACGGAGGAAGAAAAACTGATGAACAAAAAGAACCTCACCCGCGCCAAAAACGAGCCGCAAGACATCCGAATAGAAAATTTATCGTTCCGATATGGTGGGCATCGAAGCCCTATGGTATTGAAAAATATAAACCTCACCATTCCGCAAGGCAAAGTGACCGCCATAGTAGGAATGAGTGGTGGAGGTAAGACTACGCTTTTGAAACTTCTACTAAAGCTGTACTTACCTACTGAAGGTACTATTTACGTCGGCAATGTCAATTTGAACCTCATTGATACCCACTCTTGGCGACAAGGTTGCGGCAATGTCATGCAGAGTGGATATATCTTTTCGGACACCGTTGCTCGAAATATTACAGAATCCAATTCTTTTGGTGATTATGATGAAGAACGTATTTTAGAGTCGGTGAAATTGGCTAATATTTATGATTTTATCGAAAGCCACCCTTCTGGCTACAATGCCCGAATAGGGCCGCCTGGGGCTAGTGGTCGAAGTTTGAGCGGCGGGCAAGTGCAACGCATCTTATTAGCCAGAGCAATTTATAAAAACCCAAAATATATCTTTTTGGATGAAGCTACCTCTGCGCTTGATGCGAATAATGAGCGGGAAATTATGGAAAAACTAGAAGCATTTTACGAAGATAAAACGGTAATAATTGTCGCTCATAGATTGAGTACCGTACGAGATGCAGATCAAATTGTGGTGCTAAAAGATGGGGAAGTAGTAGAAGTAGGAAAGCACGAAGACCTGATTCAAAAGAAAGGGCAGTATTTCACATTAGTCAAAAATCAACTAGAGATAAGCAAGTAATGGAAAAATCGAAAGTCTATGACATACAAAAGCGGAGTGATTTCGTCAATGATGTATTAGAAAGAACACCCAACTGGATTATCACTTGGGGAAATACCTATTTTTTACTATTCCTTTTACTTTTAGTAGCTTTAGCTGCTTTCATCAAATATCCTGATATCATCAATGCTCGAACTATTATCACCTTAGCCAATCCGCCAATTAGTGTAGTAACCGAAAAATCGGGAGAATTGGAGCGCATTTACTACTCGGACAAAGAGTTGGTAGCAAAGGAAGCACCCGTGCTAAAAATATTTTCACTCGCCCAACTAGAAGACGTATCACTAGTACGTGAAAAATTAGTCGCTTTCAATGAAGTATCCTCTATACATGAATATTTATCTTTCTATCTTCCAACGGATTTAGAATTAGGTAGTTTGGCTTCTACTTACAGTACGCTCCAAAAAGATTATCAAAACTTTATGTATTTCCTTACGAATACCAATACCTCTAAAAAAGTAGCTTCGCTAGAACGAGAAATAGAAAAAATTAGAGCCTTAAATCATTCCTTGACAAGGCAAGAAGTGATCTTTAGAGAGGAATTTAACCTTGCTAAGAAAAATTACGATAGAAGTGTCCTATTAAATCAGAGAGGAGCAATAAGTGATTTGGAGCGCGAACGAGAAGAAAGTGCCTACCTTACCCAAAAGCGTCAATTAGAAAATTTCAATGTGCAGAAAATTAATAATGAATTGCTTATAGAAGAAAAACAAGCTCATATCAATGACTTATTAGGTGGCAAAAACGAAGATTTAGACAGTCAGGCCAATGCCTTGAAAGAGCAAAGTGCACAGCTACTAGAGCAAATAAAATACTGGGAAAAGCAACACCTCATCAAAGCACCTATAGCTGGTAGGATATCGCTGGATGAGCGAATAGTAGAACAATACTATGTGAATAAGAAAGAAGTCGTTTTTGATATTATCCCCGAGGGCGAAAACAAAATAATTGGACGCGCAGAAATGCCCATTATTAATTCTGGAGAAATTCAGACAGGCGATAAAGTGCAAATTCGCCTAGATGCCTACCCTTATCAGGAATATGGTTTTATCGAAAGTAAAATTCAATCTATTTCCTTACTACCAAAACAAATCGAAAACGCCACTTTTATTACGGCTGAATTGGAACTCCCAGATACCCTAAAGACGGTTTACGGCAGAGCTATCCCACTTATTCCCAACATGACTGCCACTGCTTTGATTGTAAAGGAAGATAAGACACTGTTAGCAAGAATATTTGATCGGATTAGCTTAGTTTTTCAGGGTTAGACTCTTTAACAATTTTTTCTGATTACTTAATGGTCTGTTTCTAATTCGACTGAATTATTCACCAAAATTTTTAGAAGATTTTTCAATGCAGCTTCTCAAAGAACGAGAAGCCATACGCAATATTTACGTTCCAATTCCTAATGCTGACCCAGCCGAGGCTACTCCATTGCCAAGCAAACTATCTGTCAGTTGCTCTAATTGTGCTTGTTCCTGCTTAGACGTTTTATTCTTGAAATCTTCTAAGCTTGCTTTTTGCAATTTTTGCTTTTTCATGTTCAATGAATTTTTTTTGTTAAAAATGATTTATTTAAAATGGTTTTGAAGCTATAATTTTTAGCTACTTTGATGGCATATATCTATATAAGTGCAGAAAATGCAAAGTGTGACATTTTTTTAATGTATATTTTTTGGTAGTGGTCAAAAGCGAGTGATAAAAACTCAGCACTTCAAGGGAGCATGCTCCCTTGGACGAAAGTATCACTCGTTATCTTACACCAGATATTTTTTTAAAAATGAATAAATTAGTACTTGCCTTCATCTTTGTAGCTTTCGCAACTTCCATTGTTGCCCAAACGCAACTTGAAAGCATCACCATCTACCGCGACCAATGGGGCGTGCCACACATTTACGCACCTACCGATGAGGAAGTCTGCTATGGACTAGCTTGGGCGCAATGCGAAGACGATTTCAAGACGGTTCAAGAGCAAATGCTCGCCGTGCAAGGACGCTATGGCGAACTAGCAGGCAAAGACGGCATAGTAGCTGATTTTGCCATCAAGTTTATGGGTTTCCGCGAGCTAGTGGAAGCACGTTATGAAAAGGATCTAAGCCCCAAAGTGCAGCGCATGTTGGAAGCTTATTCTGATGGCGTGAATAATTATGCTGCTGCACATCCTAAAGAACGTTTGCTAAAAGGTAAATTTCATACTACTGCTAAGGACTTAGTAGTGGGCTACATGCTTGGCGTAACTCAACTCACGGGCGCGACCAAAGACCTGCTCGCCATACTAGACGGCACTATTGAAATGCCAAAAGAAGACATGCAACGCGGCTCGAATGCCATTGCAATAAGCGGCAATAAAACGACTACAGGTGAAACCTTTCTAGCCGTCAATTCACATCAACCAATGGAAGGCTGGTACTCTTGGTATGAAGCTCACTTGGGTAGCGATGAAGGCTGGAATATGCTCGGCGGTACTTTCCCTGGAGGCATGACTATTTTTCATGGCGCGAATGAGCACTTGGGTTGGGCGCATACCGTCAATCATCCTGATTTATCGGATGTCTATCGTTTAGAGATGCACCCAAATGGGGAATTGCAGTATAAATTCGATGGAGAATGGCTGCCCTTGAAGGAGAAAAAATATAAAGCAAAACTAAAGCTGGCAGGTCTAAAAATCCCAATTAGTCGCACGATATATGAAAGCAAATACGGACCAAGCTTCAAGACGAAAGATGGTCGTTTTTACGCTTGGCGATTTGTTTCGGGACTCGAAATAGGCGCACCTGAGCAATGGTATCGCATGAATAAGGCGACGAATTTGGAAGAGTTTCAAGCGGCTTTATCTATGCGTGGCTTGGTGTGTACCAATATTGCGTATGCAGATAGGGTAAATAATATTTACTACATCAGCAATGGCAAGATTCCGCAGCGCGCTTCTATATTTAATTGGCAAGAAGTACTACAAGGCAATACTTCTGCCACGCTTTGGGAGGAGGATGAATTTGTGGATATAGCGCAATTACCACAAGTACTTAATCCCAAGGCGGGTTATGTATTCAATACGAATAACAGCCCTTTCAACTCCACAGCAAGCTCGGAAAACCCTGAAGAGACTGCCTTAAATAAAAGCATGCACTATCAAGGCGTAGGCGTGGAAAATAATCGCAGTACTCGATTTATGGAATTGATAGCACAGTATGATACATTGAGTTGGGACGATTTCAAACGTATCAAATTTGACCGCACTTATCCAAGCACGCTACAGACGGTGGATATGCAAAACTTAGAATTATTATTGCAATTAAAAGCCGAGCAATATCCCGATATTGCAGATGCGATACAACTGCTTAATACTTGGAATAGAGAGACGGAATTGGAGAATAAAACTGCCCTTTTATTTTTCACGACTATTGATTTTTTAACAAAAAAATTACGTGACGAAAAACGCCTAGAACGCGGTAATAACATTACAGAAACGGATGCCGTAGCCGCTATTCAAAAAGCAAAAAAGCAACTACTCAAAGATTTTGGTCGTCTTACTATTCCACTAAAGGAAGCACAGCGACATATACGTGGTAAAGTGGATATTCCGCTTGTTGGCGGCCCTGATGTCCTAGCAGCTATCTACTCCAAGCGACAAAAAGATAGTCGGCGCAAAGCCTTTGCAGGCGATTGCTACATACAATTGGTACGCTTTGGCGAAGCAGGCGTACATATCGAATCGGTGAATGTATATGGCGCATCTGCCAAGCCTGATAGTCCGCATTTTACGGATCAGATGGAGCTATTTGCCCAACAACAATTAAAGCCTATGACGCTGGATTGGGCGCAAGTACGAAAGGAGGCGGTGAAGACGTATCATCCTTTGCGGGTGTTGGAGTGAGTTCAAAGAAGTATCGTTAGGGAGCAGGCACGAAATAACCTACCCAAATTTGGAATAGTTATTTTTTCAAGCAGCTAGGCACGAAGAAGGCGCATAGCTGGTTCTGTAACTGATGAGTAACGACGCTGATTGGAAAAAGAACAGTTCAAATGGGTAGGTTATTTTTTGCCTGCTCCCTTATCTGACAAATCCCGTGGCCGAAGAAAAAGAAAACACAAAAACGTCCAGAAAGTAGTGTTGTGATTTCTTTTTCTTCGGCTTCGTCACGGGATTTGCCAGAGAACCAAAAGTATAAAAAACGGTGCAATTTGTTATGCCTATAAGGAAGTTTTGTAAAATGAATTGTTTTAATATATTTGTTTTTATTTGAACGCATTTGTAACTATTTAGTAGAGGGTAGCAAGTATAGGGTAGAGGGATATACGTGTCCATTTTTTTCTAAAAAAAGGATGTTTTTCAAGAAAATTCCTACATAGATTCCCTCTACTCTCTACCAAATAATTACACGCATTTATAACAAAACTATGCACACACGTACCTATACTCGCTTTCGTGCGGTTAAGCAAAAATATTATCGCTTACAGCAGCGCATTCAACGCCTCATCAATACAGGAGATATCCATAAATTTTCTCGCCGGAAACGCCAGCAGCTTTTTAATCGCTTAGCGCGCTATCAACGCCAATGTTACCGCCTTGTAGGAGCAACGGCTTTGGCTGTAATGACCACCTTGCCCACCCAAGCGCAAACGTTTTGTGAGCAAACGGGAGCTAATAACCCTTTCAATAGTCTCAATATTAGCAATGCTATAGGTGGCTACTCTACACCACATTTAGTAGATTTAGATGGCGATGGCGACCTTGATTTGGTGAGTGGCGAAGAGGAAGGTACTATTTTATACTTTGAGAATACAGGCAGTACAGCAAGCCCAATGTATGTCGCACGGACAGGTGTGGACAATCCTTTTAATCTTATTGATGTTGATTTATATTCCGATCCCTATTTAGAAGATGTAGATATGGACGGAGATTTGGATATGATTATTGGAGAATATGACGGTAGCATCAACTATCACGAAAATACAGGGGATGTCAATAATCCTACTTTCGTAAAGCGAACAGGACTCTTAAATCCATTTAATGCGATTAATACGACTGGTTATCGCTCTACGCCACAATTAGTTGACTTAGACGGTGATGGTGATTTAGACGTAGTAACAGGTCAGTATAGTGGTGCGGTCAATTATTTTGAAAATACAGGAGCAGATCCTAATTCCCCTTACGAGGAGCAAACAGGTACTAATAACCCTTTTGATGGCATTAGTGTAGGCGAATATAGCAATCCAGTAGTAGCAGATATAGATTGCGATGGCGATTTGGATTTGATAATTGGGCAGTACAATACGAATGTCATCTACTACGAAAATACAGGCAGCACCGCTAGTCCCAATTATGTCCGACGTATGGGAGGGGCAAATCCTTTCAGTAGTATTAGCTTAGTTGGTTCAGCGCCTCAGTTTGTAGATTTTGATTTAGACGGTGACTTAGACCTGGTGGTCGGTGATTACGAAGGCGATATCTCCTACTATGAAAATTGCTCTACGCCTGCCAAAGTCGTTTTATCGCCTAAGGTTTATCTCCAAGGCCCGCTTAGTGGCACGTCCATGAGTGCAGACTTAAGTACCAATAGTCTTGTACCACCTACGGAACCTTATACGGGACTGGGATACAGTTTGACAAACGGTAGCGGCGAAAGTGCAAGTACCGTTGCTTTAGCAAATACTGGAAATCTAGCGATAGTAGATTGGGTGGTAGTAGAACTACGCGACGCGAACACCCCTGCCACCATTATTGAAAGTCGAGCAGCTCTATTACGTGCTGATGGCACAGTAGTAGCCAAAGATGGAATAGGCCCCGTAGTATTTAGCGCGGCATCTGGAACGGACTATCATGTGGCTATACGGCATCGCAATCATCTTAGTGTGATGACGGGTACGGCAGTGCAGTTTTAAGTATTCATACTGTAAGTACTCAATGAGTGCATGAAAGAATGATAAATGAGTGAATAATTCTAGATTCTATTCGCTCATTCAGTCATTCACAATTTACTCATTGAGTATTTACCTCATACTCACTTAGAAGCTGTTTTAAAACCTCTGCTTGTTTTTCTGCGTCCCTCTTTTTTCGTCTATTTCTCGATTTTTTTCGCTCCGTAACTCGGCTATGCAACTCAAAAAATCAAAAAATAGACAAAAAAATAGCGTGCAGAAATTCCAACCATAGGTTTTAAAACAGCTTCTAAAAACGAATAGGTGGACAGTCGAATTCAGTTCGACTGTCCACTAACTGCTGATAAACGCCATTAATTCTCCAATGGATGTGCTGCTAATAACTCCTCTGGTCTATAAAAAACCTCTTTATCTGCTGTCGCAGCGCGTACTGCCGTCACTTGTTCCGCACTTATTGGCGAGGATTTATTGGTAAAACTATTACGTACAAAAGTCAAAACGTCCGCAATTTCTGCATCATTCATAAGGTTGCCATAGGGAGTCATAGGTACGCGACCAGGATAGGGTTCGCCTAGTACTTCCATTGGGCCATATAGTCCATGTAGCACTAGTTTGATCAGGCGTTCTTCGCTGCCATTTACCCATTTTGTGCCGACTAGAGGTGGAAAACCTGACGCGCCTAAGCCTTTGCCATTGGCTTGATGACAGGTGACACAAGAACCATCTTGATGATACAACTCTAGCCCGCGCTTGAATTGTTCTAAGGCTTCGCCCTCAAGATGTGCAGCCGTTATTTTCTTCGGGTCTTCCGTTATCGAATAGCCATTGAGATGCGCTTTGGCGGTATTGAAAGTTGCTGCTACTTCGCTATCCATATTTTCCTCATTTACTGCTGCTAGAACTTCCAAGCCATCCTGTTTATGCAGCCAAGAAGCGGCAGTAATGGCTTCTATTTGGACTCGGCCGTGTGCATCTTTCGCTATTTGCCGCAGCAAGTCTATGCGATTTTCTAGGCGATGTCCCATATAGCGTACTACCCGCGCTGCCGCTGCACGAATGTGGTAATTTTTAGAAGCAAGTAATTGATGCAACAAATCCTCATTGACTTCATTCATGCCCCAATAGACCCAAAGTGCTTCTAGTAGATGGTGTTCGTGCTGGGTATCCTTTTTATCCAAATCTGCTACCCAAGTTTGCAGGGCAGTAGTGACTGCTGAAGCAGCTCGTCCACGTAACTCCCGACGCGTACGGTAGCGCGTACGATATTCGGGTAGTTTAAGATTATTGAGTAAGGTCGCTATACTTGCACCAGCAATTTCAGCAGGACCTACAAGTGGACGACTAGGGTAGGTGATGCGATAAATGCGTCCGTGTTGGTGGTCGCGTAGAGGGTCGCGGGCATTATGCTGCATGTGTCCGACTAGTACATTGTGCCAATCCACGATATAAAGCGAGCCATCGGGGGCAAATTCCAAATCAACGGGGCGATAATTGCCATCGCTAGATTTCGCTAAATCTTGTCGAAACTTACTGAGGTAGCCCGATGTGTCATCCAGCATTTGGTGTTGTTTAGTGCCTAAAAATCCAATGGCATTATTGATAAGCATATCGCCCTGCATTTCATCAGGAAAGTGCCGACTCGACACAAACTCCAAACCCGAAGTAGGGCGTACTTTATGGGCTTCTTCAATAATATTTTTAGATTTACAATGCGAAACACCATAGAGCGATTTCACAGTACCTGGCAACATCCAACGCACATCAGGGCCAGAAGTTTCTGCAAAAAAAGGCTGTCCCCATTCATCGAAAGCAATGCCCCAGGGGTTTGGAATGGGCAATTGAGCGGTGCGCTCTAAGCGTTTTCGGGCGGGATTGTAGCGCATAAATCCGCCATTGGTAGCGCGCACCGTACCATAGGGCGTTTCTACATTGGTGTGTAGAAATACGCCTTCCGCCATATAAATTGCCCCCGAAGGATCGGCACAATAGGCACTTATCACATGATGGGTGTCGTGGTCATCGAAGCCACTGAGGATAATTTCTTTACTATCCGCTTTATCATCGCCATTGCTGTCTTTAAGCAAGACTAAATTGGTGCCTTGTGTGCAAAATACGCCTTCATGCGTAAGCTCAAAGCCTGTGGGTAAGTGTAAGCCGTCTGCAAAAATAGTCTGTTTATCGGCTTTACCGTCCTTATCCGTATCTTCCAGTATGAGGAGTTTGTCATTCGGCTTTTCGTCGCCTGGACGATAGTGCGGATAGCTAGGCATGGTAGCCACCCAAAGCCGCCCTTTATTATCAAAGGATAGTTGTACAGGATTGGCTAGATCTGGAAACTCTTGTTCTGAAGCGAATAATTCCAATTGGAAACCATCCGCTACTTCGAAAGTGGCAAGCGCGTCTTCTCCATATAAATAGCGTTCTTTTCCCCTTCCATAGTCACCCAATTTATAGTTGGTTTCCACGGCTGGCAAGCTATCTGTTTTTGCATCGGCTGCGGTAATATCAAAGTCATTAGCTTGTGCGGTTGCCCAAATCGCTTGGTCACGGATGGCGGTCATTGCACGAATTTTCTTTAATTCAAAGGGATAATTATCAGGGCCAAAAGGATCAAAACGCCGCCCAAATACATGTACGCCATTTGGAATTTTATAATCATTATGCCACATCCAATTTTTTTCTTGCACAGCGGCATGAATGGCTTTTTTATGTGGTTTTGCTTTCATTTTTTCTTTGCCAAATAATTCATTGGCAAGATAATCTCCAAATTGTTCATAAGCCGCATCGGTCAGTTGCAAGCCATCAATCGTATAATTATCCGCACTAGCAAACCATTCTTGGGTAGGCGTGAAAACATCTACAAAATACACACCTTGCTCGGCAGCGACTTCCTGCATAGCTTGGGTGTATAAGGCTAGATTTTTGTTCTCTTTGCTGCCATCAGGTAGGTCGTATTGGTTGGATAAATCCTCAAAAGCAGTTGGAGAAACTAGGGCAAGCTGAGGCGCGTTTTTGCCATTGTATTGCTGGGCTAAGGTATGTTGGATAAAAGCCGCCAATTCATTTTTAAAGAGCGAAATACCTGCTTCGCCTTTATAGGATTCAGGAAAGCCAAAAAAGGCCAAAATAACATCTGCCTTGTGCTGAGTAAGCCAATCGTCTGCGCTTTCCAGTTGCCCAATATTGCCCGAATTGCGCGTGAAATCAGGCTGATAGACTGGTGCGCCTTCGAATGTCCACGGATTTTCGAGCCCCGAACGCGGACGAAAGGCAGGCGTATCGCCGCCGTCGCACATATTGCGGATGTATAGGCTGCTATCAGGAAAGCGCAGATGCAGGGCGGTTTCAAAATGCCCATAATTCATCATACGAGCACATAAATTATTGCCTATCAAAATGATGTGGGCATCCTTATGGAGGAGTAGATAAGGTTTGTCTTCTTTTGTGCAACTTATTAAAAATAAGCTAGCTATCAAGAACAAGCAGATTTGCCGCGCCATGTCTAAAGTTGTTCGTTTCGTAGTTAGGGCATCGGCAAAAAATAACCTACCCGTTTGACTTGTTCTTTTTCCAAACCGCGTCGTTACTCATCAGTTACAGAACCAGCTATGCGCCTTCTTCGTGCCTAGCTGGTTGAAAAAATAACAAACTCAAACTATGGGTAGGTTATTTTTTGCCGATGCCCTTAAAAGCTGTTTTAAAACCTAAATTAATCAATTTAATCAAAATGAAACAGGGTTTTTTGTCATAACGCCCAAGTGATTGCGATGGCGCACCACTACATAAGCACTTGAGACCGTCACGCCATCAAAGGTAATTTCTAAGCTACCATCCAAATCTACTACTTGTCCATCCTTTCGCAACAAAGCCGCTCGACTTGCAATAATACTACTACTATCCGATGCATCACGAAGTTCTAGTTTTACCCAATCCACCATATCATTTGTAAAGCTTGGCATGTTTTCACTTTCTGTATAAGGATTTTGGTTTGGTAATAGACTGGAAACTTGCAAATTCGTGTTCATATCCGTTCCATTAAACGCGCCATGCAAAAACACTTTTATTTGTACTGTTTTACCAAACCATTCATACGCGCCAATATCAGGGTTGGCATCTCGAAGCTGCATATCATAGTCATCGCTTGGTAAATCGGTATGTACGAATCCTGCATCTCGTGCAGGACTAATACCTCGGATACGCAAATCACGATTAAGCGTATCTACAAAGTAAGGGTTAGCTGTAAAGTATTGCCCCGCCGATAAGTCGCTTAATCCCTTAGCGAGTATATTATTAGAAGCTTCCAAAAACTGGGTGTTGGGCCAATCATACACCCGATACGCGCCATCGCTATCGAAACGCGCCCAACTAATGTTGTTATAGAGTCGCACATAATCCGAACCATGTATGGTAATACCAGAAGAAGCCTGTCGCCCTGAACTCAACGGCACAGCACCATTCAAATAGCAGGTGTTATTTGTTACAATGCTGCGGTCGGATTTATGTACCACCAAGCCATTGATGCCATTGCCATAAGAGACATTATTCGCAAAGTAAAACCAGCCGTACAAGTAGGTGTCACGATTGCGTGTGATATAGCAGCCCGAACCATCTATAATGTAATCTTGCGCAGGTGTACCATAGTCTGATGGCCCGTCAGTAGGATAAGTAGGATTGTAATAAGGGATATTGTTGTAATTATCATAGACCAAATTATTGCTTATTCGCATCTTGATGATTCTCTCCGTATCAATATCTTGTGCCGTAGCAAATACGATAGCACTTTCTGCATTCGACGACCACCACGTATTGTTGTAGACTATATTTCTATCCACCGTACAGTAGTCACCATTGTTTATTCGAATTCCCGAATTAGGACAATCATGCACTACATTATCATGGATATAAATATGGTGTCCACTCCAGATTGCAATCCCGCGTCCGCCATAATAATTGTCTTGAATCAAGCGATTTGAGAAAGCATCGGTATAGCTAATTGCTTGATTTGGCCCTTCTATTTCAAAGCCCGCAATTTCCAAATAGTTTGCTGTCCCCATAAAGCCACCTGAGCCATCGAATTGCAATTTGGGACTATGCCCTGCTGCATTTTTAATAACCAGCCAGCCAGTTGCTTCGCCTGTTACTGTTCCACTATTTAGGGATACTACTGCGCCATTATTGAGACTGCCCGACCCATAGTTCGCATTTTGGTAAATGCCATCCATCACACAAATCGTGTCGCCTGGCTGCCAAGCATTATTGATGGCATATTGAATCGTTTGCAAAGGATTGGCTGTAGATGTACCATTGTCACCTGAGGTATCATTTATACCGTTAGGACTTACGTACCAATTCGTCACCTCCCGAATGAGGCTTAATTCATCCAAATAGTAGGTGCCGACTTCTTTGAAATTGAGTTTCAAGCGTCCTGAGCTTGATGATACGCCTGCCGTAAGCGTAGCGGTATACCATGTCCAGTCGTTGGAAGTTAGCGTTATATCTGTCGTTGCATCATTGGTGAGGTCATCCATTAAGGTAAGACTTATGCTTGTGCCTACTGGGCCTTTTAGTTGAAAGCTAAGGGTATAATCTTCGCCAGCCACCATATCAAAATAACAAGCCGCGCCGCTAAACATCCGTATTTGCCAGGGACTCGGAGTATTTACCTCTATTTGGAGTGCTTGTGTACCTGCATAGACTTCAGTACTTTCAATTTGAAAACTGCCATTGTCTTCATCTGCCGTGAACCAAGTCGTTAGAGGGGATGCCCCTTCAAAACTGCCTATGCCACCTACCTCAAGGCATTGTGCAAAGATGTAAAAAGGAGCAACTGCCCATAGAAAAGCGAGTGAGTGTTTCATACGTTGAGTACATTCGTGTGGAAAGAGGAAAGATAGGGAAGTTTTTTGGGATTGTCGGGCAGATTTTAGCTATTCCACCCGCTCATACTCCAAGCCTGGCCCGTCACAGGCTTGCCATGTGCCAATGAGTGTCTTTTCAGTTTCTAGGAACAATTGTTCTTGTTGATTCCCAAAGCAGTTACCCATCAGCGCACTATCTTCTTCATAGTCCAATACCAAATATGTACCATCAGCTAATTCTTGAAAGCTGTATTTGCCACCTGCTTCTTCTACTACGCCATCGCGGGTTCTAGATTTTATGAATGTGTCGTCATCCATAAGCAGATAATATTCTTGCCATTCCATGTCCTCGCCTGTGGTTTCGGAATTGGGGACTTGCCCCCACATTTTCACTAACTGCCATTGTTCGCCTTCTAGCTCAGGTGTTACAGGATCGTTATCTTCGCAAGCTGTGATTACTATCAATAATAATGCGACTAAAATCGGATGTTTCATGTTTTCAGATTCTATCTATAATGTATTTGCTTCCTTTTGTAAGACGGTGGATTTTTTGGGAAGGGTTGGGTGTATAAGTAGTCGAGTCTAAACACTGTCCGCTACTATTGGCTACTTTTTCTGAATGGCAGCGTTAAAAATGATGACCAGCCAAGGAGGATGCTAATAATTTTTGCCTTGCTCTTCAAAAAAATCAACTCAATAGCAACAGGAAAGTATTTAAACTCGACTACTTAAAACAATTCAGTAGTCACTACTGAAGCAACTACTGAATTGAAAAGATGAATTATTGTATGATTAATTTTTTAGTCAAAAACTGTTCATTTGATTGAATATGCACAAGATATACTCCTGTACTCAAATGCGCTAAGGAAAGCTGTTGTTGTACGAAGCCTTTTTCTTGCCAAGTAGTATGTGTTTGTAGTACTTGGCCGCGCAAATTCAAAATATCTATACGCAGCTCTCCAGCTTCAGGCAACACCCATTGCAAGTTAGCCTTATCTTTAGCAGGATTAGGGAAAATATCTATTTCCGTGCTACTTATAGCTGGCTGATCAATCAATAGGTTTCCGCCTGCACCACTCACAAAAACGGCTTCATCATCTTCATTGGCGGTGCAACATGCGCCATTGTCGGGCGTAGAATCGAAATCGGTTTGGTCGGCTTCAAGCACTTGTGCGTAAAGTTGCA
>JAHDCQ010000321.1 GCA_020629845.1 Saprospiraceae bacterium
GAGCTTTTCCAGCGCTGAATGCCCTCTTCGGAGGCTAAATAAATATAAGAACAAGCTCCACTTATCAAAAACTCAATGCCATGCAAACTCGCTTTAGCCACAGGCGGTTTGTAGTTATCCTTTGCGCCTACTTTGAAGTCCTTTTGCAAATAGGGCGTTATCGTTTTATCCCAATCTTCATTATTTTCCCGCTCTTGTAGCACCATATTATAGTGCTTATCGTGAAACCAAAGCGTTTTGGCTTCAAATTTATAGCCTTTCGCCTCGAAAAGCGCGAGATAGAAGTCTAATAAGTCATTGAAATTACGTCCATAAATGCCCAAATAGCTGCGGTCAGATTTTGGATTGAGGCGGGTGTAGAGTTCTACTTTTAAGTCAGCAAATTGTGTTCCCCAATACTTTAGGAGTTCCTCATCAGGCGAATCGTTCTGTTCATCCAAGTCCATGCAAGCGAGGGCGGCATTCATTTCATATTGCTCAATTTCATCGTGTAAATTTTCGGTTTTGGATTGGGTTTCCATCAGGTTCGTATAGCGCGCACCTTGCTGTGGATTTTCCCAGAACTTCGTGCCTTGCTTTTTCCTTAAGCGTTCGAGTTCTTCGAGTTCATTACACAAATTCAAATAATAACCTCCATCCTGAAATGCCTGCATTTGCCGACGCAATTCACTCGCATAATCGGCTTGCATGATAGCGTCCCATTGCTTCACATAAGTCTCCACACCGAGCGATTGTACCTTCATGGCAATATCAAGAGGCTGCTTAGGCTTGGAGCTTATCGTGATGTCTATAATGTCATCAAATTCTTGCAAATTGAGGCGATAAGCCAACGGAATAATCAAGTCTTCGCGGATAGCGCGTTGGAGTTGACGCGCTCCATATTTACCATCATAGCCACGCTCCGCTAGGTAGTCCATTGCCTCCTCCGAAATATTCAAATTTACGGAACGATATTGAATGCCTTCGCGCTTGAGTAGAATGGCAATTTCCCGATTCACCACTTGCCGAACCGTCGCTTTGCTGAGTGCCACAAAAGGAATCACCTCATCAATACGATTATAGAGTTCGGGGCGAAAATGTTTCTTTACTTCCCCCATAAAGTGGTCAATGACTTCGGTATCATTCGTGCCTTGCCCGAAGCCTACGCGCCCTTGCTGCAAACGACTCGCGCCGATATTGGAAGTCATAATAATAATGGTACTGCAAAAATTAACCACCTTGCCACGATTATCCGTCAAGCGACCTGCATCCAATATTTGGAGCAATAAGTCATAAAAATTAGGGTTTGCTTTTTCTATCTCATCAAAGAGTAGCACCGCAAAGGGTTCGCGACGCACCGCAGCCGTCAGCACTCCATCCGAAGCACCCGGCGAACCAATGAGGCGCATCACATCATAAGGAGTCGAATATTCGCTCATATCAAAGCGAATCATGCGATCTCGGCGACCAAACATGAACTCCGCTAATACCTTAGCCAACTCGGTTTTACCCACGCCCGTCGGCCCGACGAAGAGGAAAGAAGCAATCGGTTTTCCGCTTTTTATCAAAGCCGTTTTTATGCTCGCTAGTAAATTTCCAACACGCGCCACCGCCTGCTTTTGTCCATAGACATTTTGGTTAAAATCATCAATAATTTTTGAAACATCCATCGGAATATCAGGGTCTACCATGAAAGGAGGCATACCTGTTTCTTCGCAGAAATATTGCACGATTTCGGGGCGGGTAATTTCTACATCCTTTAGCTTTTCGCCTGTCGCGGTCTTGTTTAATAAAAGACTCTCTATAAAACGAATCGGCTTGCCTGGAAAACCCGAATAAGGCGTAAAGCGACGGTGCAGACGGATACTTTCTTTCACCGCTTCCCGCGAAAGTTCCACCTTTTGAGCGACTGCCATCGCGCTTACTTTTTGGAGAATAATATTTTCTAAATCTTTGGTCGGTTCTTCTAAACGAATGACATGAAAGAGCGATACATATTGCGGTGCTTTTAGCTCGATTTGTGCCAATTCTTCCTTTGTACATTCCGAAATCATCGTCACCTCGCCCCTACTCAAATAGGTACGCAGAAAAGCGGCAATACTCACCGAATTGCCTGCATATTGCCCCACCTCAAAAAGCTCCATGAGGTTGCGAACAAAGAGAATTTTGTGCGGTTCGTCGGAGAGTTCTTTACAGAGTTTGCCGAGGTTATCCTGCCAGCCCGTTTCGCGCATGAGTTCTTTTATCATGGTGGCAGCGGAGGTTTGCCAAAGCTCTAAGCCTAATTTTTTCTCTTTGATTTTGCGAGTCAGTTCGTATACCAAAGCCGTCTTTCCTACCCCCGATGCTCCAACCAGCAAGATATTTTTACTAAACTCATTCTGCACTGCGCGTAGCACTTGCTTTAGTTCGGTTTTGCGTTCATAAGTGATTTGACGCGTAAAAGTCAACTTCTTAGCCAACTGTGGCAAAAGGCGTTCTCCATGCTCTTTATCTTCCTTTTCTACTTCCGCAGGCGTAGGAAAACGCAGCAGCATTTCATCTTGATGCAAATGAATATCATCATACCAAATAGCAGATACAATATGCTGTACGGCTAAAAGGCGTTTTTTCTGTGCAAATTCCAATTGAATCGCTTCGGTAAGCATTTCTTCTAAATCGGCAACCGTTGCAGCAAACGCTTGTACTGCCAAAGCAGGTGCTACGCCCCAAAAACCTTGCTCGACGGGCTTATAAAAATAGCCATAGTGTAAGGTAAAGGCAGGATGCTTCATGCCATCTTTAGCCGCAGGAAAGCTTACACTCAATTCTCCTTTGCGGAAGTTTCCTTCTTGGTATTCATGCAGAATGCGTAGTAGTTCCCCTTTATCCAATACCTTCTGTTGGAATAGCTCGACGAATTTTCCCATCAGGCGGTGCATGGGTTCATTTAGGCGCATCGCATCCATGTCATTCAAAGGCATAGATACATAGCCGCCCATCGGCAAATCCAGCGTAATCGCGAAAAACGGAATTGTAGTTTTATAAGCCAATTTGGAAGTTTTTTTTGAGTTATGAGTGATGAATTATGAGTGATGAATTTGGTACTCATCACTCATAATTCATAGCTCATCCCTATCTCACTTTTTACTCGTCAAATAAACGCCGCATAAAATTAATAACATTCCCACAAAATACGTCCAATCTACGGTTTCTCCATCCCAAATTCCCCAAAGAATTGCCACAATCGGGATTAAATAGGTGACAGTAGATGCAAAAAGCGCGTCTGTGAGCTGTGTGAGGCGAAAATACAAGATATTTGCGAGGGCTGTGCCAATGAGTGCAAGAATAGCAATAAGGAATAAGGCTTGCGGGGCATTCGCGTCGGTACGCATGATATGGAAAAAATCGGTAGTCAGCAGATACGCACCTGCCAGCGGGCCAATGAATATAAACCCAATCGTACTAATCGCAATTGGAGGGATATTCTGGCAATATTGCTTTATCAAGTTGGCATTGAAGGCATAACTTGCTGTTGCTAACACTACAAATAATCCGAACCAATTATTGCTGCCCGCCTCAAGCGGTGCTGAAAACAAAATCAAGCCTATCGCGCCGACTAAACCAATGACCACCCCTGCCAATTTTTGCCAATTGAACACCAATTTCCATATCAGTAAGCCAAAAAGAAAAGTGAAAAGTGGCGTGAGGGCGTTGAGCAAACCTGCTAAAGCACTACTAATTTGGGTTTGGGCATAAGTAAATAGAAAAGGCGGCATTCCACTACCAAAAATTGCGACTAAAATAAGTACGCCATAGTCTTTACGCGCCACCCGTTTGAAACTATACCACACAAAAGGCAGCAAGCCCAGCATGGCAATAAAAATCCGCAAAGCCGCTACTTGATTAGACGAAAAGACAACTAAGCCTTTTTTCATCAGGATGAAAGAGCTTCCCCATATAACCGCTAAGACGGCTAAAAGCAACCAACTTTGTACGCTTTGCTTCGGCATAGGCATTTTTTATGTGTGCCAAAGTAACGGTTTCCATCAGGAAAACGTTCTTGAAACAAACGATTTCTATAAAATTCTTGTTCTTAACAGAAATAACAATATAGACATGAAGTACGCGATGTTTCTCCTTGTATTTTTTGGCTGTTTTGCCTGTGTGCAACCACCTGATTATCCGACGGTGCCTGAGATAGACTATGTGGGCGTGAATAAAACAAGGGTGCGACAAGGCAGCTTTGGCGCGCAACCCGATACGCTTACTATTTCAGTAGCTTATACGGATGGCGACGGTGATATTGGTGCGCCTTCGGAAGGGGAGTTCAAAAACAATATCATCTATATTGATAATCGCAATGGCTTGGAATCGAGTGCGAGTATTCCCTTTATTCCGAGTTTAGGGCTAGGCAATGGCATTTCTGGACAAATTAGCTTCGATATTTTAAGTAGTAATTTTGGCATGTGCTGCATTTACGATGATAAAAACGGTGAAGACCCTTGCCAACCTTCTGCTCAATTCCCAACGGATACGCTGAGCTATACGGTTTATATCATTGACCAAGCGGGAAATGAGAGTAATCGGGTGGAGACGGAGGCGATTGTTTTGTTGTGTGATTAGGGGAGGATTTTGTCAGCCTAGTTTTAAGATATACCCCCTCTAAACTCTACTTTTGCCCCTCTACTAAAATTTTAAATTGCAAGCATGAATAAAGATAAAATCATCATTTCAGCAGCACTTACAGGCGCAGCTACCAATCGTTCGCATTGCCCACACCTACCTTACACACCAGCAGAGATAGGCGAAGAGGCAAAACGTGCGGTGGACGCAGGAGCCTGTATTGTCCACATACATGCACGAGAAGATAATGGGATACCCAGTTGGCGTACCGAAGTATTTGAGGATATTCAGAAAGAAGTGCGTAAGCGATGCCCTAATGTCATTATCAATTACTCGACTGGTGCTATTGGTATATCTGTACAAGAACGCTTGGCGCATTTGCCCATCACAAGACCAGAGATGGCAGCTTTCAATATGGGGAGTATGAACTATGCTATTTTTTCGAGGCGACGGAAAGAATTTTTATGGAATGGTGTATTTGAAAACTCCTTTGATACCATGTCTACGGTAGTCAAAACGATGAATGAAAACGGTATTTGCCCAGAAATGGAGTGCTTCGATACGGGACATATCAGAAATGCAGAGCCACTGCGCGAGATGGGATTAATTCCTGATAATGCCTGCTACAGTCTAGTGATGGGCGTACTAGGCGGCATCCCTGCTACGCCCGAAAATTTAATTCACCAAATCAGGCAAGTGCCAGCAGATGCCTATTGGCAAGCTATTGTCATTAGTAGAAAACAATGGAAACTAGCAGCACTCGCCACCGTAATGGGCGGTAATATTCGAGTAGGTTTGGAAGATAATTTCTATTTACCAAATGGCGATATGGCGACATCCAATGGCGCATTAGTGGAACAAGCTGTTGATTTAGTCCGCATGATTGGTCGAGAGCCTGCTACGATTGCAGAGACGAGGGAATGGTTGAAAATAGACCGAGTGAGTTAGGTTATATTGCTTTACTGTTATATTGCTGTATTGTATAAAACAAAACAACAAGTTTATGGACAAAGACTACTTGACAATTAATAAGATTGCTGCTTACAAGACGGCATTTAAACTTAGCAATCATATTTGGAATTTAGTAGCGACTTGGGATAATTTTCCTAAATGGAGTATCGGAAAGCAATTAGTAGAATCAGCAGATTCAATATCAGCTAATA
>JAHDCQ010000023.1:0-26897 GCA_020629845.1 Saprospiraceae bacterium
ACCTCAAATTTCTTATTTAAAACACCTCCATCTGTGGTATAAACCTTCACGATATATATGCCATCGTTCCAATCTTTTACTTGTAGTGGTGTATTATTCTGAATATTCTTCAACAATTGTCCTGTCATAGTATACACTTCGTAACGCTCAATGTCTGCGATACCATTTAGGTGTAAATTCAAAACATCAGTTGTTGGGTTTGGAAACACGACTAAGCGTTGTGCATTATCCAACTGCTCAGGTGTTTTGTTTTCTTCTTCACCAATCAAGCGTAATTGATACGTATCACTACCCAATTGTTTGCTCACACCTTGACCATTGGTTACTGTAGCTGTAATGCTTAAAGGCTCCACTACTTGATTTTCCAAACGGAAAAGATCAATATCCACAGTAGTTACGATGCTAAATGTTGCGATTTGACCATAGCCGCTAGATGCGTTTCCATCCGTTCTGGTGAAACCAACTTCGATATTACCATCGAATGGTTCTTTCGCCAAATCGAGCGTAGGAGAAGCATACGCTAACCAACTATCGTCAGCAAAGGTGATTTCTGCTGTACCTGGTACAAAAATATCAGGAGCGTAATTGATGTTGAATGTTAGCCCGTAGATTTCTTCTGCAGGATAATATTCATTACCTAAAATGATAGGTATTTCTAGGATTGCGCCTGGCCCAGCTACTGGAATAGTATCATACTTACCATAATAAATTGGTAGTGCATCCGTATCAGGCATAGGCGTAGGCGTGATAGCATTGTGCTTGCCGTAGAAAGTACTAATTGCTGAAGTATCCTTCGCAGTAATTACGCCGTCACCATTTGTATCCACATGATTGCTGAAGAGGTCAATATCTACCGTAGTTACGATACTTTCGTTAGCGAACCATTCAGCACCATATCCACCATACCAATGGTCTAGATTTACATTGTCTCGTGCGGGGCCTGTATGTCCTACAAAAAGTCCTACCGTAAGTAGGTCTTGCATATCCACTACGCCATCATTATTCGCATCACCTGCCCATACACAATCATCACCGAAGCAATCTGTTTCTACTTCTAAATTTTGTATGTCTACATTAATCGTCAATGCTTTACAATTACCTTCTGAAACGCAATACTGAATCTCAAATTGATCGGTACCCGTTGCATTTTCATTAGGAATGTAGAGCAATACTTGTTCACCAACTACCTGTTGTCCGTATATTTCTTGGTCTAGATTTTGGTGGAAAAACACTGTTCCTAAACTGCCTTGTGTTACAATTTCGAAGCCGCTGTACTTAATAGGAACGGCATACTGAATTGCTAAAGGCTTGTTTTTAGTAGTGTATAAATCGAATGCACTAGCAGAAGGAGCAAAATCGCTTACATGAATGTAAACGGTAGCTGTTTCCAATACACCATCTACCAATACTTGATACACAAATCTATCAATAGAAAATGGATTATTTGTAGTGAAGTAGCCTGGGTACGGTTGATAGGTTACTTCGTCCGCACTTGCGCCTAGTGTTAATGTACCGTAATAAGGCTGTTGGATAATACGTATATCCTGATATGTTGTAAGATTGTCGTTATTTAGAAATGCTATTTCAACAGGCTGTCCGATAGCTGTGTATACATAATCATCCTTTGCATATTGATTTGCTTCATCAACATTTAAGATGTCTACCTCTACGGTTTTCACTACGCCATCTTTCTGATAAGCAAACATGTCCTTACCTGTTTCATTCGGGTAAGGCTGATATTTCAATACATCTTCGCTATCATCTAAAAAGCCCTTAGTAGGGGAAGTAAGTAAAGCATAGCCATCTAAAGCTAGTAGGACTGATTTTGCAGTATTCTTAGTGGTTACTAATTGTAATAGTTCTTCTGTTGGTACATCTTCATGTACAGTAATGCTTAGGGTTGCTATATCACAAGCGTTAATTTCGTTGCAAACTAGATAGTTTAAATTTGCTGTGCCTTTGAATCCAGCAGGTGGTGTATACGTAATTGAGCCATCAAAATTAATCGTAATATCTGCGTCGTTGTTGCTTACTAGAATATCTTGGATAGAAAGATTGCCATTGGTTTGCATATCGTTCGCTAATACAAACACATTGATGGGATCTCCCATTTTGGTAGAAACATGATCGTCATAAGCAGTTACTACCGATTTTTTTGTATCAATGATAAAAGTAGATGTAGCAGGTGTCGCTACATCGCTCCAATAGTAGACCTCAACAGTATCCTTCCCGGTGAAGTTAGCGTTGGGTGTATACACCAATTTGTTCGCGCCTTCAACGCCTTCTGTTGTTCCTGTTGCTTCAAATATAGCTGTACCGTTGGAAGGCATCTTAGAGATGCTAGGTGGTAAGAGTACTGAACTCAGATGAAATTCAGAAGATTCTCCCTGGAAGAGAGCATCCGTAGTAGTCTGTTGCGCGCTAATTACCCAGGGTAATAATAGCACGAAGACTAGGATGAGAAAATTTGTGCTTTTAGATACATTCATGGCTCGTGAAAATATTAGGCTACTTTGCCCTTACTATCTAGTTCCCATAAAGTTAAGTAGATAATTGGAATACGCAAAATTCCTGAAAAGGTTTAACGTTTTTTATAGAATTTTTAAAAGAAAACGGTATGAACAATTAACGAAACGGTCGTATTATTAAAACTTAAGTACGTAAAAAAGGCACGCTCAATTGCTTAAGCGTGCCTTCAATTTTCCAACTAAATCAAATTTTTTATCTAAACTTTTTTATTTTTTCACGAATGTGCTGCTTTGCTGGAAGTCTTTGTTGCGGATAGAAAGGATATAAAGCCCATCTGCTAAATCGCTCACATTGAACTGATAAGTGTTTTGACCAGCCGTTAAAACACCCTGCTGCTGCATTACCACTTTACCTAGTGCATCAAAGATGATAAATTGTGTAGATACATCGGTATCCAATTCATTAGTTACACTAAGTTGAAGACGTTCAGCAACAGGATTAGGAAATAGATTTACATTCGCATTATGATTCGTATTTACTAGCAAACTTGAGTTGTTAGAAGGCAAAGCACTTGAACGATTTACAGTAATAAAGTTGTCAGAAAGGTCGAAACACTCGCTAGAAAGTGCTACTTCTGCTGCATTATCACCTACTTCTGCTGTGATTTCACCCGTATAAGCCAATCCCCATACTAAACAAACACCTTCACCTGCGCCCTCGAAATCAAGGCTTTTTCCTGGAGGAAGCCCTAAGATATTTGCATCTTCATCCGTAATTACATAAGTATAGTTTGAGTTAGAAGCTCCTTCGTGTGCAAATTCTACTACATCTGCTTCGCCATCACCTGCTGTAGTGTTTACTGTTGTTGCTCCATCAGGTGTAGAAACTGTACCACCATTCGCTTCATCGCGATTTAGTGTGATATAGTTGCTTGATAGGGCATATTCGCCATCAGAAAGTGCTACATCATTTGCGTTGTCGCCAACCATAGCGGTTAAGTCACCTGTATACGCTAATCCCCATACTAGGCAAATACCAGGGCCAGCACCCGTTACATCTACCATATCTGCTGGAGGAACACCTAGGATGTTACCATCTGTATCCGTTACTACTAAAGTAAAGTTTGCATTTGATGTTGCGCCTGAGCTTACCGTCATGATTACGTCTGCTACATCATCATTAGAACAAGTGTACTTTTCTGTTGCACCATTTGGCATAGCAATAGTGCCACCGCTAATGCTTTCTGTACGTGTTACGGTGATAAAATTGTCAGAAAGGTCGAAACACTCGCTAGAAAGTGCTACTTCTAAAGCATTATCGCCTACCATAGCTGTTACATCACCTGTGTACGCCAATCCCCATACTAAACAAACACCTGAGCCTGCGCCTTCAAAGTCAAGGCTATTTCCTGGAGGAAGACCTAGAATGTTGCCATCTTCATCTGTTACTACATAAGTATAATTTGAGTTAGAAGCTCCTTCGTGTACAAATTCTACTACATCTGCTTCACCATCGCCTGCGATGATACTTCTTTCCGTCGCGCCACTTGGCATTGCTACTGTACCACCGTTTGCTTCGTCTCTATTCAAAGTGATATAGTTGCTTGACAGTGCAAATTCTCCATCAGAAAGTACCGATGCTAAAGCGTTTTCTCCTACTTCTACTAATAAGTCACCTGTATACGCTAGTCCCCATACTAGGCAAATGCCAGGGCCAGCACCCGTTACATCTACCATGTCTGCTGGAGGAACGCCTAAAATATTACCATCTGGGTCTGTTACTACTAAAGTAAAGTTTGCATTCGATGTTGCGCCTGAGCTTACGGTCATGATTACGTCTGCTACATCATCATTAGAACAAGTGTACTTTTCTGTTGCACCATTTGGCATAGCAATAGTGCCACCGCTAATGCTTTCTGTACGTGTTACGGTGATAAAATTGTCAGAAAGGTCGAAACACTCGCTAGAAAGTGCTACTTCTAAAGCATTATCGCCTACCATAGCTGTTACATCACCTGTGTACGCCAATCCCCATACTAAACAAACACCTGAGCCTGCGCCTTCAAAGTCAAGGCTATTTCCTGGAGGAAGACCTAGAATGTTGCCATCTTCATCTGTTACTACATAAGTGTAATTTGAGTTAGAAGCTCCTTCGTGTACAAATTCTACTACATCAGCCTCGCCGTCGCCTGCGATGATACTTCTTTCCGTCGCGCCACTTGGCATAGCTACTGTACCGCCATCCGCTTCGTCACGATTTAGTGTAATGAAATTGCTAGACAATGCGTACTCTCCTGAAGAAAGTGCTACCTCTGTTGCATTATCACCCACCATAGCTGTCAAGTCGCCTGTGTACGCTAATCCCCAAACTAAGCAGATACCAGGCCCTGCACCCGTTACATCTACCATATCTGCTGGAGGAACGCCCAAAATATTACCATCTGTATCGGTTACTACTAAGGTGAAATTTGCGTCTGCTGTTGCTCCTTCGCTTACTACTGTTATTACATCTGCTATATCATCACTTGAACAAGTATATTTTTCTGTTGCGCCACTTGGCATAGCTACGGTGCCGCCTGAAATACTAGCTTCTGCTGTACGTACTACTTCCACAAAATTCTCAGAAACCTCAAAGCAATCTGTACTCAAAGCAAAGTTGCCTACTGTACCATTTAATAAAAATTTCAAATTACCTGTATAAGAAACACCCCAAACACGGCAAATACCTGGACCTGCACCTTCAAAATCAATGGTATTTCCTGGAGGCGTACCAATGATTTTATTATTTTCATCTGTAACAATATAGGCGAATTCTGCTGTTGAAGAAGATTCGTGCATAAATGAAACTGCATCAGAAATACCATCACCGCTCGTAATTGTTATCGAAGTTTCGCCATCTGCTGTAGCTACTGTACCACCATCTACATCAGACCTTGTAACGGCGATATAATTTTCAGATAAGTCAAAACAGTCATCTGAAAGTGCTGTTGTTGCTGCGTTGTCGCCTGCGCTTGCTGTCAAGTTACCCGTGTAAGATAAACCCCAAACGCGACAAACACCAGGAGGAACACCCTCAAAGTTTTGGCTAGAACCGCCTAAAACGGCTAATATATTATTATCACCATCTGTCACTACATAGCGAAATGCTGCGTCGCTTGTGCTTGTATTCGTATAAACCGCTACATTATCAAAACCATCTGCTGCACAAATCGTCTTTTCTGTTCTTCCATCATTCAAAGCTACTGTACCAGCATCAGGTGCTGAACGTACTACTTTCAATGCTGTTTTTGATAAATTCCAACAGCCCGTAGCAACTTGTGCTTGAAAGATATTCATACCAGTGGTGAGGATTAAGTCACCAGTATAAGCAAAACCCCATACATAACACGTACCTGGTCCAGCACCTGCCACATCTGCCATATTGCCCGGAGGAATACCAACAATTTCAAAATCGGAATTAGTAATTACAAATTGATAATCGGTATCTGCGGAAGCCCCTTCTACTACGAAGTTAACGATATCGGAGTTGCCATCATCAGGACAAGTATATACGGTACTTTGTCCTGCTGTGCCTAACACTTTTCCACCTACGCATTGTGCGTAACTAAACTGTGCTAAAGCAAAAATTGCAAGTAATGTTAATAAGTGTTGCTTGAACATGATATTTGATTTTAAATGTATGATTTCAGAAATATTTTACTTTAAAAGTCGAATAATTAATTTCGATAATGCAAAGATAGATGGTAGGTATCGCAGGGCTTTCACGAACTTATCACAAAAGTATCACAGTAGTCTGAAGAGCAATGGGTTAAGGTTTAAATTGCTGTTTTCTAGTGATTAAGACATTGGTTTAAATGTTATGTTTAAAAAATAATTTTTCAAACTGTCTACTGAACGACATTTTTTTATGGATAAATAGAGTCTATCCAACTAAAATTTCGAGTCTTGTGAACTACTTGTTATATATAAAGAATATTTCTGTGATACTTTTGTGATATTTGGTTCGTAATATAGTGTCTGCTTATGGATATTGGCGTTGGGGCGCGTAAGTGACATTATGCGTTCCAACGATCTTTACAAAACCATTTCCCGCACATCACACCAATACATGCCGTTATGAAGAACGTATTAATTATAGAAGACGATAAAAACATCGTAGATTTATTAGAAATCCATCTTAAGGATTTGCATTGCGATATCACCCGTATTTATGATGGAGAAGAGGGGCTAAATGCTGCACTCCATGATAGTTTTGATTTAATCATCTTAGACTTGATGTTGCCAAGTATGGATGGTATGGAAGTATGTCGACAAATTCGGATGAAAGGGAATACTACTCCTATATTAATGCTTACCGCCAAATCAGAAGAGATAGATAAGGTATTAGGCTTGGAAACGGGAGCAGATGATTATCTGACCAAACCTTTCAGCGTGCGGGAGTTTATCGCGCGGGTAAAAGCCATTTTCCGTCGTTCCAAAATCAATCAGCAAACAAAAGAAGATACCTCTTCATCGGTTTTGCAGTTTGGAGATATGAAAATTGAAATCGAAAAACGCAAAGTTTCTATCCAAGATAAGCGTATTGAATTATCACCGAAAGAATTCGAATTGCTGGTGTTATTAGCATCGCACCCAGGGCGTAGCTATAATCGGCAGCGTATACTTAATCTAGTATGGGGCTATGATTTTAATGGCTATGAACATACGGTGAATTCACATATCAATCGCTTGCGCGGAAAGATAGAACCCGACATTACGAAACCGACCTATATCCTCACGACTTGGGGGGTGGGCTACCGTTTTAATGAAGAATTATAAGGATTCGGTAAAACGGTTTAAAGTATATCGGTAGAACGAGAATATAAGATACCGATAAACTAATAAACCGCTAGACCGATAAACCGAAACAAACATGAACAGCACAAGCAACCGCTTATATATAAAAATAGCTACTACCTTATTATTGTTACTCATTGTTTTGGGTATTGGCTTTGCCATAATTTCAGCCTATACATCGCGTCGCTATTTTCAAGAGACGAATCAGCGTTTGTATGGCAATGTAGCGGAATACTTAGTCCGTGAAACGAAACCACTCAAAGGTGGCGAACCTGATTCTACGGCTATACATGACATCATGCATTCTATGATGATTATCAATCCAAGTGCAGAGGTATACATACTGAATACAGAGGGTGTGATAAAAGACCATGTCGCTCCTTACAAAAAAGTGAAACTAGAAAAAGTAGATTTAGCTCCAGTAAAGGATTTTATCGCTTCAGAATGCAAGTCCTATATATTGGGCGACGACCCAAGACACCCAGGGGAAAAGAAAGTCTTCTCTGCTGCCCCTATTAAGGAAAATGATAAGCTAACGGGCTATGCTTATATCATCTTAGCCAGTGAGGAACAAGCGGCAGTAGCGTCCAATGTATTTGGTAGCAATATGCTTAGAATGGGCGTATTTCAATTTGCACTTACCCTAATAGGTGCATTGCTTATAGGATTGCTTGCGTTTTGGTTTTTAATGCGCAATATTCGTGCTATTTCAGATATTATGCGTCGCTTCAAAGAAGGGGATTATCAGGCGCGAATTGATGAAAAATCGAAAGGAGATTTGCCTGAAATAGCCGATACGTATAATAGTATGGCAGATACGATAGTAGATAATATTGAGCAAATAAAATCAGTAGATAGACTACGCCAAGAGTTAATTGCCAATGTATCGCATGATCTTCGTACGCCGCTTGCCATTATGCAAGGCTATATAGAAACTCTAATGATGAAAAAAGATAGCCTTAGTGAAGCGGATCAAAATAAGTATCTAGGCATTGTACTGAATAGTAGTGAGCAACTATCGCGTTTGGTGAGTCAATTATTTGAATATTCCAAGTTAGAAGCCAATCAAATTCAACCACAGAAAGAACCTTTTTTTGTGGCTGAACTAGCACAAGATATTTATGCAAAATATCAAATTTTGGCGCAGGATAAGGGAATAAAATTGGAATTGGACGCACCTAAAGACCTACCACTCGTTTTCGCAGATGTGGGTCTAGTCGAGCGCGCTATTCAAAATCTGATGGACAATGCCTTGAAATTTACGCCTGAAGGCGGAAGTGTAGCTATTGATTTAGTGGCGCAGGATACAGGCGTGGAAGTAAAAATTTCGGATACAGGGCCAGGGATTCCTGAAAGTGAGCAATCCTATATTTTTGAACGCTATCGGCAAACAGACAATACGAAAGCAAATGGGAAAGGTGCAGGCTTGGGCTTGGCAATTGTAAAAAAGATTTTAGAGTTACAGAATGCTACTATTCAAGTAACGAGTCGCCCTAATGAAGGCGCGACCTTTTGGTTTATGTTACCAGCTTATCAGGCTTAGTAAATCTACCTAAATCCAGCGACTACGAGGAAATACCTTAACAGTTAACTTGCAAAATTGATTTTTTTATCCTTTATTGCAGCAAGACCTAATTATTTTTTTTCATTTTTTTGATTGCCTATGAAAAGGGTGCAAATAGATTTAGAATTCATTTTTCGAGCTTCACCAGCGATGTTGTATAAGTTTTTCACAGAACCGTCCAACCTCGTGCGTTGGTTTTGTGAAGAAGTAGATATCAATGGTACGAGCTTTGCGTTTATGTGGAGTGGTTCTGAAGAGCTGGCTGAAATGGTGGAGAGTGAAGAAAATGAACGTATCCGGTTCAAATGGGAAGATGCGGATGATGAGGAGGAATATCTGGAATACCGTATGTATAAATCTCCACTAACTGGTGAAACCATCCTTGAAATTACTGATTTCTGCGACGATGACGAAGTAGATGACCAAAAGCAATTTTGGGAAGAACAAGCGAAAAGTTTACGTTCTGCTATCGGTGGTTAATTTATAATATACTAAGGTCGTTTAGCTCAGTTGGTTTAGAGCGCTGCCTTGACAGGGCAGAGGTCACTGGTTCGAATCCAGTAACGACCACCACTTTGTCTATTAGGCAATGAGTGAATTACGAATGACTGAATGAGCGAGTGAAGTTTAGAATTATTCACTCATTCAAAATTTTTTCATTCACTCATTGAGTGCTTACTTTGTCTAGTCTTAAAATGCTATTGCCCAAGCACTAGCCTGTTTCAGTAAGACTTCTTTTTCTTTTATGTTCAATGTCACAGGCAATTGAGCTACCCCTAGCAGTCTCCGCATAATTTCGACTCCAGCAAAAGCATACACCAATTTGTCATCGCAAAAAGTAGCCTTTTTATATGTTTTCAAAAATAAATCTATCTGTGCTTTTGGCTGTTTTGCCATATACAAATGAGCAATAAATACGCCTATATCAAATTCTGAATAACCAAAGTAGCAAAATTCTGGGTCTAGTACAAATAGCTTTTCATCCGTTCGCATAATGCTGCCCAAGTAATAATCACCATGCACTAAAGAAATACCTTCTTCTGTCAGATATAAGCTGCCGCAAGCTTCAATGGCTTCCAATAATTCCTTGTTTGTGCGGATATTTGCGGCTAAATCACTAAGTCCAGTTTGAATAGCTTCTAAGTCAATACCATTATTTTCCTTGAAAGGAATATCAAAAATGTGGGCATGATTCAAGGCGCGCATAGCACGATTGGCTGGAAAATCATCAAGTTCCAACTGATGTAAGTGCGCAGCATATTGCGCTATGTCAATGATGTCCTTATCGCTGATTTGGGTAGTGCCTTCATATAAATAACTCAAATCTTGCAATGCCCCCAAATCCTCTAATAGTAGAATAAAATTGGCTTTATCTACCAATAATACCTCTGGAGAATAAGCCGCAATCTTGGAGGAAGTCGCTACTTGAGCATAATAAAGGGCTTCTATATGAATCCGTTCAATGGGTGCTGCAATGGACGGATATTTTTCTACCCAGGGTCTTGATTGCTTTAAAATGAAGCTTCTTTTATTTGTTTTCACTCGAATGACATAATTCATATTCCCTGCTCCAGGTATGGAAGTGTCTTCTATTTGTTCATCGGTTTCCAGGAAAGAAACGCTATTGAGGTACGTGCTTAACCCTTGTGTATCTGTACCATCGGCAAAATAAACATTGGGGTGTTGGCTTAAAAATTGTGCTTTTTTATCCATGTAGACTTTCTTATTAAGAATCCTAAATGTAGAGATTATTACACAACTCAAGCAAGGAGACGACACTTTTATTCTTCAACTGTCTTTACCTTTGCAAAATACAATTTTCAATTATGCTATTTTTACGATTAAAGTACAGTTTTTTCATACTTATCAGTTTTGCCTTAACTGCTTGTATGCACCAACAAGCAGCAGAAGAAGAAAGCGAAAAAATCAAACTCATTGTGGATGCTGATACCGCCAATGAAATTGATGATTTATATGCTATCGTGTCGGCTATACGCGAACCAAAATTTGATGTACTGGGCATCACTTCTGCTCAATTCCATACCTCGCCGCTTGCGTCTGATACCAGCGTTTTGGAAAGCCAATATCTAAATGAACAGATACTTCAGCTTTTAGAAGAAAAAGAAATTCCATTGCCCATCGGTAGCAATCAGCCGCTAAAGTCCGTGCAGCAGCCTGCCATTTCGGAAGCATCTAGCTTTATTGTAGAGCAAGCGCAACAATTAGGCGCACAGGATACGCTGCATCTAGTGATTTTAGGCTCTTGTACCAATGTAGCTTCTGCCATACTGCAAGCACCTGCTATTGTGCCTAAACTTTCGGTGCATTATATTGGTTTTTGGCACAATCCAGAAGAAAATAGCTACGATAAAAAAGAGTTCAATAGTGGCAATGACACCCTAGCCGTGGAAGTCTTATTGAATCATCCAACGCTTGATTTTAATGTAATGTCAGCTACGACTTGTCAGCACTTAGTATTTGAAAAAACAAAGGTGGATGAACAGCTAAAAGGCAAGTCAGCAATAGGCGATTATTTAGTGGATCGTTGGGAGACCTACGAGCGTTGGTGGACAAAAGAAGACCCCGAAAAACAGCGATGGATTATGTGGGATGTCGCGATTATAGAAGCTTTAGCTAATCCAAGCCTAGCCAAAAAAACGTATTTCAAAACGCCTCCAGAAAATACGCCACGCGAAATAGAAGTTTATACGGCTATTGATACCGTAGCAATGGCGGCACAATTTTGGAAAAAATTAGATGGAGAATAAAGCCTATTATTAAACTCAGTCTAAAGCACCTTCCAAAATCGTTCCATCTTTGATTTTAAATTGCTTATAATTCGTATCAAAAGCTTGGATAATTCGCTCTACGCGATGCTCATCCGTGTCGGTGATAAAGATTTGTCCAAAGTCACGTTCCAGCAGCAATTGTACTAGATGGGTTACGCGATTTCCATCCAATTTATCAAAAATATCATCCAATAAAAGCAGCGGCGCAATACCTTTTTCTTCACGCATGAGTTGGTATTGACCCAATTTTAACGCTAATACAAAAGACTTCAATTGTCCTTGAGAAGCAAATCGTTTCAGGGGGGCATCGCCAATTGTGAAGTCAATATCATCGCGATGAATGCCTGTGGTTGTGCGTTGCAGAATACGGTCTTTCTCAAGACTTGCAGCTAATAAATCTGCTAGATTATGCTCATGCAATTTGGACGCATATTTATAATTTACTTCTTCTTGCCCGTCTGAAATAGCGTGATAATAATCTTGAAAAATAGGCAAAAAACTGTCTAAGAATTGCTTGCGTTCTTCGTAGATGTATGTCCCAAGTGGTACTAATTGAGTGTCATAAGTAGTGAGTAGGGTAGCGTTAAACGTACGCATTTCTGTGAACCGCTTGAGCAGTGCATTGCGTTGATGGAGCAATTTATTATATTGAATTAATTGTCGTAAATATTCGGGCTGCAATTGCGATAGGGTATTGTCCAAAAATTTGCGTCGTGCCTCGCTTCCCTCCAATGCCAATTGCACATCGAATGGCGCGATAATAACCACAGGCAATAGCCCTAAATGCTCTGAGAGACGTTGATATTGGACTTGATTGCGTTCAATTTCTTTGCGTTTTCCTGGAATTACTTTAGCTACAATGCGTTCTTTTTTGTCTTTTCTCAAAAATTGACCGTCTAAACGAAAGAAATTGGCTTCGCAATTGCGTTGTACTACATTCCTATCATTTCCAGCAAAATAACTCTTACCAATGCAGAGATAGTAAATGGCATCTAAAAGGTTGGTTTTGCCCATACCATTTAAGCCTACAAAGCAATTGAGCCGCGAAGAGAATTCTGCCGCTTGCTGTTCGTAGTTTTTAAAATGTGTAAGCTTTATTTTGTGTAAATGCACTAGTAGATTTAGATTAAAAAATTATAATTATTGAGTAGAGGGTAGAAGGTAGAGCGTATAGGGACTTTTTTTCGGAGATTTTTCTCAAAAAGCAATATGTTTAAGAAAAAATGGACAAGTATATCCCTCTACCTTCTACCAAATACCCTCTACCTAAATAGTTACAAAAAATCGAAAGAAAGCATTTTTTCAAATTTTATTTTGCAAAAAATCAATATGAGTTAAATAAATATTGTTTTCTTTGCATCTCTTTCTAAGGAATGAAAAATTAATTAAATGAGCAGTTAAGCGTAGAGTTTTTGTTTTGTAATGAGGCAAAAAACGCAGACATAGCCTTAGCTACGGTGAGTATTTTTAACGAAATTACAAGGCAAAAAATCAAGCATAACTGTTTAGATAATTAGTTTTTCATTCCAAAGTAAAGACGTAAAGACAAAAGTTGTTTGCTATCTTTTGTTGAACGCAGTTTTTGACGTAGAAATTAGAAAAATAAGACGACCTTTGTGGCTGCATTTTTGAAACATAAATTTCATTTTATGAAAAAAATATTCAGCCTAGTCTATACCTTATTATATACATCACTTCTTGCTGCACAGAGTACAGCATCTTCTGATTTTTTTCGCAATATCGGAAAGATATATGTAGTAGTGGCAGTAATTGCTCTGGTATTTTTAGGAATCGTATTCTTCTTAATTGCTTTGGAAAGAAGATTACGCAAATTGGAGCATCAAATAAAGGATAATGAGTAAAGCAGATCCAAAAGTACGCACGAGTTTTTATGAAAGCGTACAAAACTACTTTGACAAGGCAGCAGTGCATACTGGTTTGCACGAAGGCTTGTTAAACCAAATTCGAGAGTGTAATTCCATCTATCGAATGCACTTCCCCGTAAAAATTGGTGATGGTTATGAAATCATCGAAGCGTATCGCGTACAGCATAGTCAGCACCGTTCGCCTACGAAGGGTGGTATTCGATACAGTAATCATGTAAACCAAGAAGAAGTAATGGCATTAGCAACGCTAATGACCTACAAGTGTGCCATTGTGGATGTGCCTTTTGGAGGTGCAAAAGGCGGGGTAAAAATTAACCCTTGGGACTATTCCGCAGAAGATTTAGAAAAAATCACACGCCGTTACACCACAGAGTTGATTCGTAGAAAAATGATTGGCCCAGCAGTAGATGTGCCAGCCCCCGACTACGGAACAGGCCCACGCGAAATGGCTTGGATTTATGATACCTATCGTGCCTTTAAAGGTGATGATATTGATGCCGCAGGTTGTGTGACGGGTAAGCCTGTGAATCAAAGCGGTATTCGAGGAAGAACAGAAGCTACAGGACGCGGCGTATTTTATGGCATCCGTGAACTGTGTAGTATCGAGGAGGATATGAAGAAGCTAGGCTTGTCAAAAGGAATTGCAGGCAAGACTATGGCGGTTCAAGGATTGGGTAATGTGGGGTCTTACACAGCTACGATTTCGCAGGATGAAGGTGGTGTGAAAATCGTAGGCGTATCGGAAGTAGAAGGGGCAATTTATGATGCCAATGGAATTGACATTCATAAGTTGTTGCAGTATCGTGCTGAGACAGGTTCTATTTTGAACTACCCAGGCGCGAAAAGCTTCGGCAAAGACCAACGTACAGCGATTATGGAGTTCGATTGTGATATTCTAGTGCCAGCGGCATTGGAAAATCAAATCACGATGGAAAATGCCCACAAGATTAAAGCGAAAATCATTGCAGAAGCAGCGAATGGACCAACAACATCAGGTGCAGAAGAGGTGTTGCTAAAAGCAGGTAAGGTAATCCTTCCTGACCTTTACTTGAATGCAGGTGGTGTAACGGTGTCTTACTTTGAATGGTTGAAGAACTTATCGCACATGCGTTTCGGACGTATGGAAAAACGCTTCAATCAGAATACCTATGAGCGCATCGTAAATACGATTGAAAAGAATAGTGGCAAGCCAATCAGCGAAACCGAAAAGCGTATGATTACGCGCGGCGCAGATGAGATTGATTTGGTGCGTTCAGGCTTGGAGGAAACCATGATAGGTTCGTACCACCAATGTCGTGATATATTAATGAGTAAACCAAAAGTAGATGGTTTGCGAACTGCTGCTTTCGTGAATGCGATACAAAAAATAAGTAGCGATTATCTATCAATGGGTGTCTTCCCATAGTAGATACTGCTAGTAAGCGTAAGTGTCTAATTCAAGTATTAGTTTACGGTTTTTGACACTTGCGCTTTCACTTATATTTCCGAATTTTATTGTAAATTAGAGATAAAAGTGTTAAAATTTAGAATATCAGAAGGCTTTTAAAGGAAATACTTGTGTTTTGTTCGTATCTGAACTATTTTGCGCGAAATTTAAAACAACTATTACAAAGATAGGTAGATAGAGTTAGAATTGTGAGGAATTGTGGATGCTGCTTTAGAGGAGTTAAAGTCTCACATCTCATATCTATCCCGATAACTATCGGGACTCACATCTACACAAGAAAAGTCATCAAAAATGGCAGAGAAATTAGATAGAATAGACCTTAAAATCCTGAAGATATTACAGGAGAATAGCAAGATTACAAATTTAGATTTATCCAAAAAGATAGGTCTATCCCCTGCTCCTACGCTCGAACGCGTGAAGAAATTGGAACAGAATGAAGTCATTGAAAGCTATCATGCCCAAGTGAAGCCACAAGCGATTGGCTTAAATGTGAAAACTTTTGTGCTAGTCTCTTTAGCATGGCAAAAGGATGATGCCTTAAACCAATTTCTAGAAAAAATTGGAAAAATAGAGGAAATCACCGAGTGCTACATCATCACAGGGGAGGCAGATTTTCTAATAAAGATTATCTGTAAAGATATTCCAACCTATGAGCAGTTGCTGTTCAAGACGCTTTCTCAAATCGAAGAAATTGAGCGTTTGAAGACCTTAATGACCCTTTCCACAGTGAAGGATTCTAAGGTACTTCCGTACAAATACGAATAGTTTTCTAACCAAATATAGAAAGTTAGAGCCGCTTTCCTCGGGAGGCGGCTTTTGTAATTCAGGTATTAGGTATAAAGTATTAATTATCAGGCATTTTGGACATTACTTAGTAAATACTCAATGAGTGAATTGTGAATGATTGAATGAGCGAATAGAATCTAGAATTATTCACTCATTTATCATTCTTTCATGCACTCATTGAGTACTTACATTACTTAATACTTTGTACCTAATACTTAACACCTCTTATGAAACACAGTCTCCTTTGGCAATTGCGGTATCCTAAAACAGAAGAAGTGTCCTACTTGTTCGGTACGATGCACGTACGTGATGCCAAAGCTTTTCAGGAATTGGATCAGGTATATGAAGCTATTCAAGCTTGTGAAAACTATGCAGCGGAATACGACCTTAATGCCTCGCAAGGAGGCTTGTCGCCTGATATAATTTCCTTACCGAATGGACAACAGCTTAGTGATTTTTTACGCCCCAAACAATACGCCAAAGTTCAAAAAATGCTCCTCAAAAGCTATCAAGTTGATATTGCCGATTATGCGCGACTACTGCCGTTTTTCCTGACAGATATGATTTCCCATAAAATTTTATCAGCAGATATGCCTTTGGCACTCGACTATCATTTATGGCAATTTGCGAGCCAACATCATCGCCAACTCACAGGCATTGAAACCCTAGAAGAACAAATTACTATTCTACAAAGTATACCAATTGATTACCAAATCCGTTCTTTATTAAAAATTAGTAGCAATGTGAGTGCTTATCGAAAGCAACTTCTACATCTCACAGCCGTATATCAAACAAAGGATATTCAAAAAATTCATAAAGTAGCAAAAAAGCAAATCGGAGGTTTGCGAAAATTGATGCTTTATGACCGCAACCGCCTTATGGCGCAACGCATTGCTGCACACATCACACATCAATCGGTTTTTGTAGCTATTGGCGCGGCACATTTGGGCGGAGCTAAAGGCGTACTACGACTACTCAAACATCGTGGCATACAGATACAACCGATTATGTGAATTTCTTGAGTGCCAAACTGCAAGAAATATTCAACAACAGTTAATGAAACAACTTATAATCCTGCTCACATGCTTTGTAAGCGTGTTGGCTAGTAATGCTATATTCGCCCAAGACGCTACCATTAGTGGCTATATAAGAGAGGCAGAAACAGGAGAAGAAATAATAGGAGCACACGTAGTCAATGCCCTGAAAAAAGGACAAGGCACGGCATCTAATCTTTATGGTTTTTATTCGCTTACCTTACCTCAAGGTAAATATACTTTAGAGTTTTCCTATGCTGGCTATACGAATCAAACTTTTGAAGTTGATTTAACAAAGAATCAAAAACTGGATGTAGAACTTTCAACAGGTGAACTGCTAACAGAAGTAGTTGTCACCGCCGAAAACTCCGACGCAGACCGCAATATCTCCCGCGCAGAAATGGGGGTGATAGAACTCTCCTCTGAAAGTATTAAGGAATTACCCTCTTTATTAGGAGAACCAGATGTATTGAAAGCTTTTCAATTATTACCAGGTGTGTTATCTGCTACAGAAGGCAATTCGGGTTTTTATGTCCGCGGTGGTGGGCAAGACCAAAACTTGGTTCTACTCGATGAAGCGGTGGTGTATAATTCAGGACACGTACTTGGTTTTTTCTCGGTTTTTAATTCGGATGCGATCAAAAATACAACCTTAGTGAAAGGTGGCATGCCTGCAAATTATGGTGGGCGGTTATCTTCGGTAGTTGATATTCGTATGAAAGAGGGCAATAATAAGTACCACAGCATAGAAGGGGGGATTGGAGCAGTTGCTTCGCGAGTGACCATACAAGGGCCGCTTAAAAAAGAGCAGAGTTCTTTCATCCTTTCGGCGCGGCGTACCTATGCTTATGACTTGGCACGTCCTTTCCTAAAAGGCACTGATTTTGAAGGCACAAATTATTTCTTCTACGATTTTAATGCTAAGGTCAACCATAAAATTTCCGACCAAGACCGTATTTTCTTAAGTGGCTATTTTGGGCGCGACTTAATTCGGTTTGAGTCCAAGTTTAGAGATGCTTTTTTTGGGGTCAATTATGGAAATTTGACAGGTACACTCCGCTGGACTCATCAGTTTTCAGGTAAATTGTTTTTGAATACTTCCTTGATTTATAATGGTTACGATTATCGCTTTGAAGGCCGCAGCAGTGGCACAGAAACCAATCTCGACTCAGGGGTAAGCGATTGGAATGTGAAAATGGATTTGGATTATTCTCATAATTCGCAACACAATCTTAAGTTTGGTGCAAACTTTACAAGACATAAACTTACGCCCAATTTTGCAAATATTTTCACTACTAGTACGCAAAGCAGTGAGCAAAACGAACTCCTTACGAGTGGCACGCCGCGCTTCGGCAATGAATTTGCTTTATACGCGCTAGATAATATCCGAATTAATGATGATGTGAGTCTCAATGTAGGCTTGCGGGCTTCTTTTTATAGCTTGGTCGGGCCATTTACGTCCCTACTTACAGGCGAAGAACATCTACAAGGCAGCGTACCCAATGCGACTTATGCAGGTCTAGAGCCACGCATCATTAGCCGTTTTCGACTCACGCCTGAAAGTTCGTTTAAAGCCAGTTTTGCCATCACGAATCAGTTTGTGCATTTGGCACAAAATTCTGCAAACTCTCTACCACTTGATATTTGGGTAGCTAGTACCGACCAAATCAAGCCACAACGCGGGATGCAATTCGCGGTAGGTTATTTCCGCAATTTTGATGATAATAAATACGAATTTTCGGCAGAAGGCTACTTTCGTAATTTCCGCAATCAAATTGACTATGGCGAAAACTACGTGAATGACCCAACAGCAAATGTGGAATCACAATTCGTATTTGGAGCTGGTAATGCCTATGGCGTAGAATTATTCATGCGAAAACGCAAGGGCGATTTCAATGGTTGGGTGAGCTATACGCTTTCGCAATCATTGCGTTTTTTCAAAGATATTAATGAAGGCCGCGCTTATCCTGCGGTGCATAATCGCCCGCATGATTTTTCTGTAGTGATGAATTATCGCCTCAACCCACGTTGGGAAGTGAGTGGTATTTTTGTCTATACGTCGGGCGCAACTTATACGCCTTTGCGTAGTATTTTCTTTGTGGAAAGTAGCGCGAATTACATCTTTGGCAATCGTAATAGTAGCCGCTTGAATCCCTATCATCGCCTCGATTTTTCAGCGACGCTTACACCTAAGCCCGAATACGACGGCAATTTTAAATCAAGCTGGACATTTTCGATTTACAACCTTTATGACCGCCGCAACCCACTATTTATTTACTACACTCCCGCTACGGACGACGACGGTTCCTTTCGTGTATCTACACGTGGAGTCTCATTATTCCCGATTATTCCATCTGTGACTTGGAATTTTAAGTGGCGTGGAAAACAAGACCCAAAACCAGGGCAGTAAAGTTGATTTGAGGATTTGATAATTCGATAATTTGAATGAAAAGATACGAGATAACATACTTATTATTACTAATTCTAGGCTTTAGCTTTTTGGCCTGTGAAGAGGAATTAGATTTGCCTACTGCCTTCGCGCCTGCTGATGAAATATGGGTGGAAGGCTTTATAGAAGCCTATGTACCCAATCAAGATTTAGATGGTGAAGTACCGCGTCCACCTTATGTACTAATACGGCAAACGATTGCACCCGATAGAAGCTATACGATAGATGAATTAGAAAATATTTTTGTAGATGCTAGAAAGGTTACGATTTCGGATAGTGAGCGCACCTATGAATTGACTCGCTTCTGTATCAATGATGATGGGATTACTGAAGAAACCCGCCAAAACATCATCAATGATTATGATTTAGATGAAGTAGAGATACCGGCAGTAGGCGTGCGAGCAGATAGCATTAATTTCTGTCTATACGTAGATTTATTTGAAAGCATTGAACCTAAAATAGGCGAGACCTACACGCTGAATATCGAGCTGGCAGACCGCACCATTACAGCCACTACCACTATACCGCCACATGTGCCGATTGATTCGATTTATTACGTTTCGCCCTTCACGGATACTACTTTTGCTAAAAGTGTAAAACAAATGCGAATCGTACTGAATGATCCCGATACCCTCAAGAGTTACTATCGCTATTTTACAAAAGTAAATGGCGGTGGCTTTATACCTGGCTTCGATTCAGTGATTGATGATGTCATTTTTAATGATACCATCACGGATTTTCCGCTGTTGAAAGGCGAATTACGCTCTATAGAAACCAATACAGGCGGCAATCTTTTTGGTAATTATTTTGCTGGTGATGAAGTCATCATAAAGTGGTGTACTATTGATGAAGCGCATTATGGCTTTTGGGATAGCTTTGAATTTAATTTAGATAATCAAGGCATTTTCTCTTCCTATGTCGGTACGCAATGGAATGTAGAAGGCGCGCTTGGTGTTTGGGGGGGCTATTCGGTTTCCTTGCATCGAGATACCGTGCCGCGCTAAGGGTTGTGTATGAACTTATTTTGTACACAATGCTAAGCTGGCAAAGCCAGTACCATAATTATTTAATGATAGAATACGATAATGCTACAAATACTGTAGCATAATCGCCTTACCTCATTATCGCATTCAAAATTGGTCATTCAAAATTTCAAGTTTTGCCAATTTTGTGCAAGAGTTGAGTACTTAGTTACTAAGTGTTTTACTCTATTCCTTGACTAAAATAACCATCAGGTAATAGTTCCAACTCCATCGCTTTGGAAGAGGTAGGGTCGTAGTTGGTATCGGTTTTATTTTGTCCAGAAAGGATATAAATCATCCAATCCTCATCAATCGTAGCTACGGATTGAATGATGTTTTCACCATTTGCAAAGGTGCCAGCTATCACCCGCTTATCCAAGAATTCGCCTTGCTTACTGAACGTAGCCAGCGTATAGGTATAATTCATCAACTCTGCCTTCCAGTACACAATTGCATGAAAATCATAAGTTTTCGGAATCTTAAAGCAGGCAATGTATTCCGTATATTCATCATCTTCTCGGCTTTCGATAGGTTGTAGAAAATTGGCAATGATTGGGTAGGGGAGTGGTTCATTATGCTTACTAAAGTCGAGATGGCTTTGGTCGCCTAATGTAATTGGTAATTCTATAGTTGGGAATTGCTCTAGAAATTGAGCAAAACTCACTTCTACACTTGCTTTATTCATAGATAAATAATTGACAATTATCAATGAGTGAATGAAAGAATGGTGAATGAGCGAATAATTATAGATGCTATTCGCTCATTCAGTCATTCACTCATTTTATAGCGTCAGCCCCTCCGTCACTAACATGCCAGCTATGGCTGCGGTGAGGAAACTCGCAATAGTGCCACCAATAAGTGCGAGTAGCCCAAGCTCTGTAAGTGTCTTACGCTGCCCTGGTGCGATAGCTCCGATACCTCCAATCTGGATGCCGATAGACGCAAAATTCGCAAAGCCACATAGTGCGTAAGTCGCAATAATGATCGACTTTGGGTGCATTTCTATATTTTGCTTTCGCAGTTCCAAAAAGTCCGCATAGGCAAAGAACTCATTAATAACCGTTTTCTTACCCAATAGTTGACCTACCAGCATAATATCATCAGTCGGTGTGCCAAGCAGCCATGCAAAAGGCGCAAATATTAACCCAATAAGATAGGTGAAATTGAAGCCTTCGAAGCGTCCGTTGGTACTTGTTTTGATGCTTTCATTCAAGTTGAACCATTCGCCAGGCCCATACATCAGCATATCATTCAGCATATAGACTAAAGCCGTAAAAACAAGCAGCATCACGCCGACATTTACTGCCAATTTGAGTCCATCAGTAGTGCCACGCGAAATAGCGTCTAGCAGATTGCTACCTACATCCACATTGATACTCATTTCTTCTTCTGCACTTTTGTGTTCGGTTTCGGGAAAAAGCATTTTAGCCGCTACTATGGCTGCTGGCGCAGAAATGATGGAAGCCGTAAGGAGATGTTTTGCGAATGCTTGCTGTGCTGCGGGGTCGTCGCCTCCTAAAAAGCCAACATAAGCTGCAAATACGCCTCCTGCAATAGTTGCCATACCGCCTGTCATCAAGCAGAAAATCTCGGAGCGCGACATGTTTTCAAGATAGGGCTTTACCACCAAAGGAGCTTCGGTCTGCCCAATGAAGACATTGGCCGCTGCCGCTAGGCTTTCTCTACCCGAAAGGCGCATCGTGCGCTGCATGACCCATGCAAATCCATAAATCAACTTTTGCAGAATACCTAAATAGTACAAAATGGCGGATAAAGCAGAGAAAAATACGATAGTAGGTAAAATCTGAAAGGCAACAATGTAGCCGAAACTTTCAGTATCTGTCACCAATGCACCAAACATAAATTCAGAACCATCGTTAGTATAACTGATGACTTGTTGGAAGCCTTTAGCCATCCAATCAAAGATTTTATTGACGAATGGTACTTTAAGAATTAAAATGGCTAATACAATTTGCATGACGGTGCCAATACCCACAAGTCGCCAATCAATAGCCGAACGTTTGCGGCTAAATAAGTAGCAAATGCCCAACATCGCTACTATCCCTAATACGCCTCTTAAAATATCTACTATCATAAAAAGATGTTTTTGTTCACAAGGGGAGAATATAGAATTGGAACAAAAGTAAAAAATCAATCCATTACTTGGATGACTTGTGCCGCAAAAGACTAAATTTGCGCGACAATCATTTATAAGTAGCAAAGCGAGGGGAAATTACAAAGCATTCTTATCCAAGAATAATTTGTTATTGAACTTTAGATAAGGAATGAAACCATTCATAATAGGTATTACGGGCGGCAGTGGTTCGGGCAAAACGACCTTTATCAGCAAAATACAGGAGTCATTTAGCGATGATAAAGTGTGCGTTATTAGTCAAGACAATTATTATCGCCCTCGGGAAGAACAAATGCAGGATGATGAGGGGATTGAAAATTTTGATTTGCCCGGTGCGGTAGACCACATCGCATTTTGTCAAGATTTGCAACAAATCATAACAGGTAAAACAGTAGAACGACTAGAGTACACCTTTAATAATGATTTAGTCGTTCCCAAAATGATAGTATATCATGCTGCTCCTGTGCTTATCGTGGAAGGCGTGTTTGTGCTGCATGTACCTGAAATAAGAGAGTTGCTGGATTTGAAAATGTTTATCCATGCAAAAGATAATTTGAAAATTATTCGTAGAATTAAGCGCGACCAAATAGAGCGAAACTATCCGCTTGATGATGTACTCTATCGCTATCAATATCATGTGACTCCGACCTATGAAAAGTACATTCGCCCTTATGCAGAAGAATCCGATATTGTGATTAATAATAATCGCGATTTCAAAATGGCACTTTCTGTGGTAAAAGGTTTTTTGAAGAATCATTTGCGAGAAATAGGAATGGTTGATGAATGAGATTAACATGAAATACGTAGTTTTACTTGCCTTACAATTATGTATATCCTCTGCATTGTTTGCTCAATTGGATTATTGGGGTACGGCAGGTGGCGCGCTCAATCTTTCCTACCAAGATGATGCCACAGCTACCTATACTGATATAAGTTTAGGGCTGAAATTGGGCAAATTCATTTCCAAAGAATTGCTTTTGGGGGTGCAGTTGGAAGTCGTAAATCAAGGCGTGAGTTTGAAACGTCCTGCAGAACGTGTGTCCACTACTTCTACGGGCGTTGGTGTATTTGGACGCTATTATTTTCGCCAAATGCAGCCTTTATATCTATTCGTACAACCTTCCATTCTATACAATAAAATATATAGCACCGATGCGGCTTTTGGTATCGGCAGTCCAGGGGAACAAACGCGCTATTTGCGTGTAGGCGCAGATGTGGGCGGCAGCTATTTCATTCGACGAAATATTGCACTAGACTTTTATGTAGGTCTAAGTCTTTTTGAGCAATTGCGAACGGACAACCTCTCCCTTTCGGATGCCGCAAAGCCTGAATTTGGGATTGGTTTCCAGTTTTATGCCAATGATTATCAGAAAAAAGAATATGTGCGAAAGCCTCAACAACCCGCCCTTGCTGCTGAGTCCTTTGCCTTTGAAGGCACGATGCGTTTGATAAATCGTTTGGTAACGCCTGTGAGTTTGATGCTGCGTCCTTCGGTGAGTTATTTTTCGTATAAAAATATTTCAGTAGGCTTTGCATTCGAGGGGAATTATCAATTGAAGGCAAAAACGAGCCAAGTAGCCCTTTTTCCATTTTTGCGTTTTTATCTTCCTGTTGGTCAAAACTACTTTTTCCTAGAGGGCGGCCCTGGTATTTTAGCAGATAAACAGCAAATTATCACTGCCGGAGGTTTAGAAGATTTTGAAACGAACTCGAATATTTTCTTCCATGTGAAAGGAGGATTAGGACTCTTTCTCTCAAAATATGTAGCTTTACACGGTGGTATTCGCTATCGCTATCTAGTGCCATTTGAAAATGACTTTGATGTAAGCGCAGGAGTAGCTAATATTGGTGCTGAAATCGGCATTCAGTATTTTCTGCAACGCAATTTGGGTAGCCCTAGCGATAAGCCGTTCTAACTTTGAGCATGTTTGGATAATTTGGGTAGATTACAATTTACCTAATACCTCTAATTACTCAATATGAATTTATTACAACTTAGCTGGAAAAATTTATTACATAAACCACTCACTACTTTTTTGAGTGTGTTGCTCTTTGCATTGGGCGTGGGTTTGATTTCGCTCTTGTTTCTATTGGATAAGCAATTGCAAGATAATTTTGAGAAAAATCTAGCGGGAATAGACCTCGTGATAGGCGCGAAAGGAAGTCCCTTGCAAATGATTTTGAGTAGCATGTATCATATTGATGCACCTACGGGCAATGTATCCTTGAAAGAAGTGCGCCCTTTTCTGAATCCTAAGCATCCGCTTATTGAACAAGCGATTCCACTATCAATGGGCGATAGCTATCGCGGCTATCGTATAGTAGGTACTACGCAAGATATGCTTGGCTTGTATGAAGCAGAGATTGCTGAGGGAAAAGTGTGGGAACGAAATTTTGAAGTGACAATTGGTGGCGGTATTGCCCAAAAAGAAGGCTTGAAAATCGGAGATAGCTTCCAGAGCTCGCATGGATTTTTAGACGATGAAGACCTCGCACATGATGATGCGGAAGCCTTTAAAGTAGTGGGGATTTTGAAGCCAACAGGTACGGTCATTGACCAATTGATACTGACCACTCCACAAAGCTTTTGGTTGGTGCATGACCATGACCATAGTCAGGCAACAGAGCCAGCCGAGTCCGAAGAAGCACACGACGATGACCATAACCACAATCATGGTGAAGAAGCACACGACCATGGCCACGACGGACATCATCACCACGACCACCATAGTCATGATGCGACGCATGAAATCCCTAAACCCCTATTGGAAGAAGATGAAACGAAAGATATTACTTCCGTTTTAGTAAAATTTAAAGGGCGCAATTTTCAAGCCCTGAATATGCAGCGCAGCATCAATGAAAATACGGATATGCAAGCAGCTACCCCTGCCATTGAAATCAATCGTTTATTTAGCTTGATGGATACTGGAGAACGGGCATTAAGAATATTGGCAATAGTTATTATTATTGTGTCCGCTTTGAGTATTTTTATCTCGCTTTTTTCTTCTCTGAAAGACCGCGAATACGAACTCGCACTTATGCGTGTGATGGGATCGAATAGAAGTCGCTTATTCGTATTGATAATTTTAGAAGGTTTATTATTAGCTATTTTAGGATATATTTTAGGGATATTTTTAAGTCATGCGGGCATGGAGCTATTTGCCAATGCTATGCAAGAGTCGTACCGTTATACCTTTTCGGGCATGGAATTTTTGCGAAAAGAAGCTTGGCTATTGCTTGGAGCATTAGGTATTGGTTTTCTAGCCGCTATTTTACCTGCGATACAGGCTTCGCGTACAGACATTTCTGAGACATTAAGTAAATAAAATGCTTGTAAATTTGTGCATTTGAACCGTACGATTCAAAAATATTGTTAGTAAGTGCTCAGACATAATTAAGTTATCGAAACCTAAATTATAAATAACTGACAATCAAATATAAAATCATTGTCAATTTTAAATTGTCAATACACTTACTTATAGATTATAGGGCGTAATGAAGGATCAAAAAAAATTAGAAGAACACGAATATATTGGCAATATTTGGGGTTGGAAATTTTCTTTATGGGGACTAGTGTTTATACTAATACTTGTGGGTTTATTGATTTATCGGCAAGAGGTGTTGGGAGTGCCAATCAACCAAGAAATGATTACTACGCCTAACACGACGGAAACACAAGATTAATGCGAGAACTACCCTTTTTTAAGTATCAAGGCACAGGAAATGATTTTATAATTATAGACCAACGAGAAGAACAGTGGCTTACTAAAGCTAGCACAACCATTGTTAAACAGCTTTGCGACCGACATTTTGGTATTGGTGCAGACGGACTGATTCTCTTGGAAGAGCATCCTGTACTTGATTTTGAGATGATTTACTTCAACTCCGACGGCAACGAAAGCAGCATGTGCGGCAATGGTGGACGCTGTATAGTGGCCTTTGCTCATGCTTTGGACATTGTGGGGGAAGATTGTCAGTTTATGGCGGTAGATGGCTTGCACCATGCTACGGTGAAAGAGAATTGGGTAGAATTACGCATGAATAATGTTCATAGCATAAAAGAATTTCCAGACTATTATTTCCTCAATACAGGCTCCCCGCACCATGTCGTATTCACCGACGATTTATCTAAAATTGATATAATTGCTGAAGGACGCGCTATCCGATATAGTCGTATGTACCAACCTGATGGTACGAATGTGAATTTTGTAGAAGAAAAGAATAATGGTATCGAGGTGCTGACCTATGAGCGCGGGGTAGAAAATGAAACCCTTTCGTGTGGTACAGGCGTGACGGCTGCCGCTATTAGTTACGCACTTCGTCACCCTGAGGAGGAAATAAAAGAAGTACCTATTCGCACTAAAGGAGGTTTCCTTAAAGTGCGTTTCCAGAAGGAAGAAAAGCACTTTAAGGATGTATGGCTATGCGGGCCTGCTATGCAAGTATTTTCAGGTACTATTCCATTTTAATGCTGAAATGCTA
>JAHDCQ010000023.1:26997-32931 GCA_020629845.1 Saprospiraceae bacterium
CATTATCATTTACCCTCTTTTACAGATTGGTACATGCCCTTTACTGCTTCTAAATCAAACGTTCCGATTAGGCTTTGCTGAAATACATATTCCTTATTGCCTTGCAACAAAATATGCCGAAAACCATAGTTTATGTTCGTAGAGTCAATCTTACTTTCATAAATAAAGCCCGATTCATTCTCTTCCACAATTGCCGAAAAGTAGCGATTGTCTTTCACTTCCGCTAATTCGCGTGCTTTCAGACTTGCCATATCAGAAGTACTGGACTCCTGATAAAAAATCTGTAAATCATAATCGTCATTTGCTTTCACAGTTACGCCTTTTTTCACTATCCAATCTTCGGTAGCAATAGCAGGCGAATCTACAGGTACTGCTATGCTCAGAGGAATACCATTTTCCAACAGGTCTACGCTAAATGTGGGCTGCTTCGATTCGCCCTGACAGCTATAGCATACAATAGCGATAAATACGATTAAAGTGAGTCCTATATTTTTCATATTTAATTCAATTATTTTTAGACTCGCTAAGGTAAGGAAATGAAAATTATTGCGTTTGCTTTTTCTGCCTGTTGGTCAATAATTTCTGCAATCTTAATTTTTTATGAACAAAATATTTGGTGGTTCAATCAAAAAGCCTTTACTTAGCACAAAATAAAAAATGGCAATTGTAGTAGATTGAAACAATTTTTATTGTTATTATGCGTAATGATTTGCTATTTATTTGTTTGAAATGGTTAAATGGTTTTTAGATAAATGGTATTACGACTAGGCATTGCTTAGTGGCAATGTTAAAAAAGTTATTCCTTCATAATAACAGTCGGGTGATTTCATAAGAGCGAAGCAGATTATTCATCTTCGCTCTTTTTTTATGTCTTTTCTGTAATGATTATATCTTTGCCCAAGTCCGATAATTTAAATAGCTTAAATTCGTCGCTTCAAATACAACACATTTTATGGAAACTTTCTCGCTCAGTAACATAGATATAGGTATCATGATTGCCTATGCCATATTAATTATCTTGTATGGACTATATCATGCCAAACGTAAAAGTTCCGAAGATTACTTCTTGGCAGGGCGTAGTATGACATGGTTCGTGGTCGGTATTTCGCTTTTTGCCGCTAATATTTCTAGTTCCACCTTAGTAGGTTTAGCGTCGGATGCCTTCAATTCCAATGTGCATGTATTCAACTATGAGTGGTTTGCGGTTGTGGTATTGGTATTTTTTGCCATTTTCTTTTTGCCTTTTTATCTGAAATCGAGAGTGTATACCATGCCCGAATTCTTGGAGCGACGCTACGATGCCCGTTCTCGCTACTATTTTTCCTTCATCACCGTAGTCGGAAATATTCTAATTGATACCGCAGGTGGATTGTATGTCGGGAATATTATTCTAAAAATTATTTTCCCCGAACTGGATTCTACCGTCATAATTATCATTCTAGCCTTTGCCGCTGCCGCCTATACTATTCCAGGCGGACTGAACTCCGTAATACAAACCGAAGTAATACAAGCAATTCTGCTGATTATAGGCTCTATTTTGCTTACCTATTTTGCCTTTTCGCAAGTAGGAGGCTGGTCAGGTATGGTAGCAGCACTCAACGAAATGCACGCTGCTGGACAAACGCCCCTCAATGCTCAAGATTCGATGAGTCTAGTGCGGGGAAGCGATGATGAATTTATGCCCTGGACGGGCTTACTCCTAGGTGTACCGATTTTAGGCTTTTATTTCTGGGCGAATAACCAATTTATGGTGCAGCGCGTATTAGGTGCGAAGACGCTCAATCACGGACGTTGGGGCGCACTATTCGCGGGTTTATTGAAATTGCCCGTGATTTTTATCATGGTAATTCCAGGTTTATTAGCATTGATTTTATTTAAAGATTTAGATTTATCCTTCTTAAATTATCAATTGCCTGATGGCAGAGGCGTGTGTACCAACCTTGCCGATTGCCCAAATATGACTTATCCTGTATTGCTATTTAAATTGCTACCAACGGGAATTTTAGGTCTAGTACTTGCAGGACTCCTAGCTGCTATGATGTCAAGTGCATCCGCGACTTTCAATTCTGCCTCTACGCTGATTACAATGGACTTTGTGAAGAAATTCCGTCCAGAACTCACTAGCCAGCAGTTGGTGCGTGCAGGGCAAATTTCGACTTTGGTGTTGGTGGTGTTAGCATCGCTTTGGGCACCACAGATTGAGCGTTTTGGTTCACTTTTCCAATATCTACAAATCGTACTGTCCTTTATAGCACCGCCAGTAGTAGCCGTGTTTATACTCGGTTTATTCTGGAAACGGGCTAGTGCCACTGGAGCATTTGCTGCACTCATGGCGGGCTTTGTCTTTGGAGTCTTTATGATTTTTGCAAATGTTTATGGCTTCGCCAAAAGCTTAACAGACATCCATTTCTTGCACATGACGTTCATCCTATGTGTGCTTTGTATGCTCGTACATATCGTTGTGAGCTTAATGACACCCGCACCGCGAGAAGAGCAAATTGCAAACTACACATGGTCGCCACGCCTCTTCAAGGAAGAGACCGAAGAGTTAAGTAGCTTGCCGTGGTACTTGAATTATCGTTACCAAGCAGTTATTTTATTGATTGTCACGACCATATTGGTCGGCTATTTCTGGTAAAAAATTGAATAGATATGAGTTATGAGTGATGAATTATGAGTTTATCACTTATAACTCATAGTTCATCATTCACATCTCATATCTCAATTATGCGTATCGCAGTTTTCCCTGGTTCATTCGACCCCATCACTACAGGGCATGTAGACTTAGTGAAACGGGCATTGCCGCTTTTCGATAAAGTGATTGTAGCCATCGGCATCAATTCACAGAAGAAATATTTGTTTTCGCTGGAGCAACGCTTGGCGTGGATAGAAGCTGTCTTTGCAGATGAACCTAAAGTGGAAGTAGATTCTTTCCAAAAACTGACTGCGCATTACTGCAATAAAATCGGTGCGCGCTATCTTTTGCGCGGCTTGCGAAATGCCTCGGATTTTGATTATGAAAAAACGATTTCGCAATTGAATAATATCGTAGGCGAGGGCTTGGAAACTATTTTCTTGATTTCTCAACCTGAATATTCACACATTAGTTCTACCATTGTGCGGGAAATCATAAAAGGCGGGGGCGATTCTTCTTCTTTCTTGCCGCCCGAAGTGGATATAAGCAGCTTGAGTTTTGAGAAGTATGAGTTGAAATAAAAAAGATGGTGTAAGACAACGACTTATACTTTCGTCCAAGGGAGCATGCTCCCTTGAAGTGCTGAGTTTTATCATTTGAATACTACTATAAAATAACCTATGCAAAATTTGAAAACTATCGTTTTGGTACTGGCATTTATTAGCCCAATTTATCTACAAGCTTGTAGCTGTGCAGGTGGCGGGGTTGATATTATGCACATTCTTCAGCATGATCTTGTTTTTAAAGGCACAGTCGTCCAGAAAGAAATACTAAAGGAAGGAGCAATAGATGCTAGCTTTGAATATACCTTTGATGTAGAGGAATGGGTTAAGGGCGACAAAAAAAAGAAGCAAGTAAAAGTATTATCTCCGACTTCTGGTTCAATGTGCGGCGTAAACTATGATGTTGGTGCAAGCCTATATATTTTCTCCCATAAGTATAAAGACACTAATCAGACTGGATTATGTAACATGAATACCTCAACGAATTATGCTGATGCTTACTTTCTAAAGCTAATGGAGCAATACAAGAAAGGACAAAGCACGACTTGGTTCAATAGGGCAGATATAAAAATAGCAGAGGGCAAGATAGCTAAGGGGAAACAAAAGTACTATTGGAAAATAAATGATAGACGCGGCTTTTTAGAATCAGAAGGTAAGTACAAGAAGGGCAAAAAGCACGGTGTTTGGAAATATTACAAAGAAAAGACTGCTGCAAAAGAGGAAGATGTATTAGCTAGTACAGTAACATATAAAAGAGGTAAAGAAATCTCAAAAACAATTAATTAAGTGCTACCACACATCACACCCGCTCGCCTCGCTATAAAAGTAAAACCCGCCGCCGAACGCAGCATTCGACAAGAACACCCCTGGGTATTTGAGTCGAGCATTACGAAGCAAAGTGGCGAAGGCAAGGCAGGCGATTTAGCCATTATTTATGATCGCAAAAAAAATAAATTCTTAGCCCTCGGATTATATGACCCCGATTCTCCAATTCGTATAAAAATACTACAAGCCAAAAAGCCAGCTACTATTGATGCCGCTTGGTTTCGCTCGAAAATAGAAGCTGCTTACCAAAAACGCCTACCGCTACTCGCCACCGATACGAATAGCTATCGCTTGATATATGGCGAAAATGATGGCTTGCCTAGCTTCATCGCGGATGTATATGCGGAGGTGCTAGTGGTGAAGTTGTATTCTGCCATTTGGTTGCCTTATCTCGAACTGATTTTTCCGATTTTATTAGAAATTAGTCAATGCAAGACTCTAGTACTACGCCTAAGCCGCAATATGGAACGCCTCGGCGACGGCTTGCATGGTTTAGCCGATGGACAAGTACTCGCGGGTAAATTAGAAAACGAAACCATCATTTTTCGAGAGCATGGCTTACGCTTTGCTGCCAATGTGGTTCATGGACATAAAACAGGCTATTTCCTCGACCATCGCCATAATCGGAAAAGGGTAGGGGAGTTGGCAAGAGGGAAGCGCGTATTGGATGTATTTGCGTATGCAGGCGGTTTCTCTGTACATGCACTCGCAGGCGGCGCGAAGGAAGTTATTAGCCTCGATATTAGCAAACAAGCCCTTGCGATGGCGCAGGAAAATGTACGCCTCAATGCCCTCGAAGCCCAGCATGATATTCTGGCGGTGGATGCTTTCAAAGGCTTACAAGCCCTACAAGAACAAGGCAAGCAATTTGATATTATCATCGTAGATCCGCCTTCTTTTGCAAAGCAAGATAGTGAGCGCGAAGGCGCATTGAAAAGCTATCAACGCTTGGCACGTTTAGCGATTCCTTTGGTGGCGAAAAATGGGATTTTGCTGTTGGCTTCTTGTTCGAGTCGGGTGCAAGCGGAGGAGTTTTTTGAGAATGCTTTGGATACTTTAACTACTTCAAAGCGCGGTTTTCAGGAATTGGAGCGTACTTTCCATGATATTGACCACCCGATTGGTTTTCCTGAAGGGGCGTATTTGAAGAGTATTTACTTCAAATTATAGCAAGTGCAGTATTCTGCTTTTTATCACTCACAAAATCATGGAAACGCATCTGAAAGCCCGAAGCGTCTTTCTGAATACTCGTATTACTCACCGTCTGTACGATATTAAAGCGATTCATGATAAAGCCATTCCAGTCGTCTTTTTCACCACCATTTAGATGAAAATCAATGATATTGTCTTGCGTAAAGCTAGGCGTATCATTCAGCCATCTATCGAACCAAGCTTCACGTCGCTTGCGGGCAGCCGCGTCGTAGAGTGGGGCGGATGACCACATATATTTGCCTGCAATATCTAGCTCTTTGATATGAGTGCGCTGTTCATCCCAACGCATTTCCCAAAATCTATTTTTATCAAAAATAAGAAAGGTAAACGGCTCGATACCTTCAAAATTATAGTCTTGAAAAAAGGCTTCCGCATCAGGATAATCAAAGGATTCCAAGACCAGCAGTCCGCGACTTTTGCGATAGTTCAACTTTAGCGGATGCTTGATAAATGCACCATTCAGCAAACACACCACCCGCCCCGTAGAGGACATCGCTATCCAAGTGCCGCCTGCTTGGGCATCTTTCGGGTAGATGAGTTGCTGTCCCGTTTGTTCATTTTCCATGATTTCAGGCGAAGAACGCGCTGCAGGCACATCCCGATTGGAGGTTAAAATGAAATTTTGATTTTCCGTTCCTATATAAGTGACTGTGCACATAGCGTTTATTTTTGTCGGTAGCACTTCTATTGAAGCTGCAC
>JAHDCQ010000322.1 GCA_020629845.1 Saprospiraceae bacterium
CTCGGAATAATAGCCATTGCTTACTTACCTAAACTTAGTTTACCCAAAATCCCATGAACTATGTAATTTTTGGTTTTATAGGAGTCGAAAATTTCAAAAATGTAAAGTCAGTTTGTTTCGTTTTGTTTCAATCTTGTTTTCATTTGGATGCTCTCATCGCTAAAGTAAGCGCAGTTTGCGCTCGTATTAGGTATCAGGTATTAAGTACTAGGTATTTTACTGCCTAATACTTTGTACCTAATACGTAATACTAAAATACGTAATCGGTCTTAGGATGAGCCTATTTTTGAATATGATATAGTAAAAGTGATAGTCGTGAAAAAAAAGCAGGAGTAGAAACGAAACTATTGCAATGTATAATCCCAATTTTAACGCTTGCCTGCCGTAGCAAACAAGGATGCTTTACCCAGTTTCAAAATTAGTCCGCAACGATTTTTCGTCTTTCTCCTGCTTTGTCATTGCCCAAATGCTCTTTTGCACTTGAACTTCAATTCCCCAGTTTTCTCATTTGTTAGCCCACGGCTAACGGTATATTTTAAATCGTCCTACTATGGAACGAGTGACTTTCAAAAAACTGGAGTAAGCTGTGCTATACCCCAGATTGACATAGTGCATTCATAGTGACAATGCAACACACACACAAAACACCTTTTGAGTACAGAATTTATGGCTTCTCTGGAAGCTCTGCATGATATAGCAGAACTTCCACGAAACACTAGCTGCTTCTTTTATCGGTTGTCCAAAATTGGGCGGTTGTCCCGCCCAATCAAATCCTACGTGAGTCTAAAGAGGTAATTTAAGGACACATAGATGAAAACCGATTCTATCTTTAGTAGATGTGAGATTTTAAAAATGCTCATTTCTTAGCTTTAATCTTACATCTAATTTATTCAAGGAACTTGTAATCAATTTCGCTTTTTTCTTTGTCGCTGTATTTCCTTATTGATTACGATACAAATATAGAGGCATGTTCAAACCCAAACTAACCACTCAAGGGTAGAAGTTAAGGTTTCTAAGCGTGAAGAGGATTTTTTTATGTAATACTATTTACATTTATTCAGATTCGTATTAGTTTGATTTTTAGATTGTTTTGATTTGAAAGTGAAATACTTGATAAAAAAAACTAACCTAAGGTTTCTAAAATTCTAAAAAAATCCAAAAAAGTTTTGGAAAGGTGGAAAATTGCTGTTTCAAAGCCTATAAAGATGAGCGAAAGGCTGAATTATCCAGATTTTTATACTAAAAATAAGTTTGCGATTCCTGTATTCTATTTACCTTTACTTTTGCGCGTGCTTATGCAGAATTATTTTTTTCATCAACAAACACGAATGTCCAACTTTTCGGATTTAAAACAAGCGTTTCAGCGTGTAGAACAACTTAATAAGGAATTAGACTTAAAGCAAGTCCAAATTAATCATCTGCTTAGTATCACACAGGCGATTAATAATAATGCCTCTGCCAAAGAGCTATTCGAGATGTATAAGTCCTTTTTGAGTATTGAAATGGGCATTACCAAAATGGCTATGTACATCCAAGAAGAGGGACATTGGACATGTGCCAGTGCCATCGGCTTATCCGATAAAGAACTCTTGATGGATGTAGCTAAGTTGGTGGGCGAATATAAATCACTGAGCAATCTTAGCGATATTAAGCACCCGACTATTAGCCAATTTGATGTAGTGATTCCAGTACTGCATAAAGACTCACCCATTGCTTATGTTTTTGTAGGCGGCTTTGCGGAAAATGATGATATGTATAATAAGGTACAGTTTATTACTGCCCTTACCAACGTCATTGCCGTAGCAATTGAGAATAAGCGGCTCTTTAAGCAACAAATGAAGCAAGAACGCCTCCAACGTGAAATGGAGCTTGCCCGACGAATGCAGCTCACGCTTGTACCTACTTCTTTGCCGAGTAAAAACTTTTATGAGTTAGCGAGTATTTATAAACCACACTTAAGTGTAGGAGGGGATTATTTTGATTTCATGGAATTCGAGGATGGCAAAATTGTGTTTTGCGTGGGCGATATTTCGGGTAAAGGCTTGGCAGCGGCCCTACTGATGGCAAACTTTCAAGCTATCTTCCATACCTTAGTAAATGAACGTACTAGTCTCACCGATTTTGTGGTGAATGTCAATCAAGCTTTGCATCGTATTACGAAGGGCGACCGTTTTATTACATTTTTTGTAGCAGAATACGATACCAACACGCGCCAACTGAAGTACGTAAATGCAGGGCATAATCCACCTTTTCTGGTGAATGCTGGTAAAATGCACCTCCTAAAAGAAGGCACCACCTTACTTGGGGCATTCGATGAGCTACCGTTCCTGAATGTAGGACAACTTAAGATTGAAAATGAAGCCTTAGTACTGATCCATACTGATGGTCTGACAGACATTCGCGATCATTCTGGAGAGTTTTTAGACCACGAATTTCTGCAAAATTTTGTGCAACGACATCATCATCTTAATGTGAATGCATTCAACGAATCGCTCATTGAAATGACAGAGCAATTCATTGGTGATGAAATTTATCCAGATGACTTTACCGTTTTAACCTGTAAGCTTTTTACCGATTAAGGAATGAAGTGCAAGTGCAAGACTCATCACTCATCACTCATAATTCATAATTCATAGCTCATCCCTCCTATTACAGTAACAAGAAAATAGCAGGTCGTTTATGCAAATCGGGGAGTTTGGTATTGCGCCAAGCTGCTATGCTTTTAGTTTGTACATACTCCTGTTCCGATGTTAAATCACAAGCAATGCAGAATTGTGTTTTGGGCGAAAGTGTTTTTAATGCGGTTTCCACTAAGGCTTTATTGCGGTAGGGTGTTTCGATGAAAATTTGGGTTTGTTGGTGGCGTTTGGCAAGTTGTTCAAGGCGTTTGAGGTCGTTTTGTAATTGTGGCTTTTTAGGGGATAAATAACCTTGAAAACAAAACTGTTGCCCATTCATACCCGAAGCCATCAATGCTAGTAAAATAGAAGACGGCCCAACCATTGGCACTACTGTTATTCCTCTTCGATAGGCAATACGAACGATTTCCGCGCCTGGATCAGCCACGCCTGGACAACCCGCTTCGGATAGCAAGCCAATATCATGCCCTTGCAAAGCTACATCTAAGTAGCTTTGCCATTCCTCAACAGGCGTATGCTTACCAAGTTCGTAAACGGTAAGCACTTGCAATGGACGCGCTGGTTTTGTTGCCTTTATAAAATGCCTTGCGGTCTTGGCACGTTCCGCAATAAAATAATCCAAGCGATGCAATACCTCCACTACATAAGGCGGAATGGTATGGACTGCCGCCTCATGGAGTGTAGTAGGGATGAGGTAAAGTTTACCTAGCCTTGTACTCATAAGCGTTCATAAATATAAGTGCCGCCCACTTTCATAGTTGCTGACATTTCTGTTGCACCTACTGGCCCACCTGACATTTTCATATCGCCTCCTATATCTTGTGTTATATCCGTCCGTTTGGCCCAGCCTGTAGCTTCGTCTACCGTGATAGTGCCAGTTTGCGTACCTTTCAGGTCGTATTTAATGGTCATCCCCATCATCTCCACTCCCTCTGTTGCAGGCGGTGATTTCAAATCGCTCGTAAAGGTGATAGTAGCGATGCCATTTTTGCGTTCTTTTAGTGTATAGGTAGTGGTGGCTACCATAGAAGTAGTAATTTGCTTCGTGCTTTCTTTTACCCAAGTATCACCTACTTTTATGCTCTCTTTTGGATAAAAACCTGTGAGGTATTCTAATCCACTTGCTATATTATTTGCTCCAAATTGACTCTTCATTTGTTCGCTCATAGCCTCACCATTGGGTGTGCCTTCAAATAGTCCTTCAAACATTTCGTCGGAGCCTTTTACCATGACTACTTCTCCTGTCTTATTGAGCTTGATGTTAAATTTTTGCCCAATCAACTTATCCATGCTTTTCATCATATCAGCAGGATTGTTGTCTTCGGGCTTTTCTGAATCATACACTACACTCATCATCGGAGCGGCTTGCTCCATTCGCATTTTTTTCAAAGTAGAGTTCAATTCTACGGTACCATCTGAATTTATTTTTTGAACCTTATAGTCATAATCCATTATTTGTTCCATGGTAGTTTCTTGATCTACCCCCATTACTGACACAGCGTTGTTAATGTTTTGTGTCATTCGATAGGTAAAGGCATCATTTGCCTTTGGCTGGAGGCTTAATTGTAGTGTTTTGGGCGAGCAACTCCCCAACAATAGGATTGCTAAACATCCAAAAAATAAAATTTTAGAATAAGACATAAGCGAAGTTGTGAAATTGAGTAAAATGAATCTACTTTTGTTGTCAAGGGATGGTGATAGAATAAATTTATCATCATCCCTAATCAATGGTTACGTAATGGTAAAATCAGTACTTACATTTTGAGACGTACCATTGTTCGTGCTTGCCACAATTATAACTAATTAATTACAGAAAAAAATGTCAAGTCGTCAAAACTGTATTGGAGCAACCAACTTTAATTTTCCGAATCAAACCAGTTTTTATCGTGGGAAAGTTCGAGAAATATATACCATCAACAATGATTTATTAATTTCGGTTGCCTCCGACCGCATTTCGGCTTTTGATCATATTTTGCCACGTCCTATTCCTTGCAAAGGACAAGTATTGAATCAAGTTGCTTCCCATTTTCTGAATGCCACTAAAGATATTGTTCCAAATTGGTTGATAGCTACCCCCGACCCCAATGTTTCAGTAGGTTTACTTTGCGAACCTATTCGTATCGAAATGGTGATTCGAGGCTATCTTACAGGACATGCGTGGCGTACCTATAATGCAGGTGCAAGACAATTATGTGGTGTGAAGATGCCTGATGGTATGCGCGAACATGACCCTTTTCCAAAACCTATCATCACGCCTGCCACGAAAGCAGAAGAGGGACATGATGAGGATATTTCGCGAGAGGAAATACTAGAGCGAGGCATTGTGAGTGAAGCAGATTATGCATTATTAGAAAAATATACCCGCGCCCTTTTCCAACGTGGTACGGAAATGGCTGCTGAACGCGGCTTAATATTGGTAGATACTAAATATGAATTTGGAAAACGCGATGGCAACATCTACCTAATAGATGAAGTGCATACCCCTGATAGTTCGCGTTATTTTTACAAGGAAGGCTATTTGCAACGCCAAATAGAAGGCTTACCCCAGAAGCAACTCTCTAAAGAATTTGTGCGCGAATGGCTTATGGAAAATGGCTTTCAAGGCAAGGAAGGACAAACAATGCCTGACATGCCCGATGCCTTTGTAGATAAGGTGACGAATCGCTATATCGAATTGTATGAAACCATTACGGGCGAAGCCTTTCAAGCCATTGAAAGCGAAGATGTTTTAGGGCGTATGGAGCGGAGTCTGATGAATTATTTAACGCTATAATTTTACATAATCAGACGAAGAAATCAATATTGTAATGCTTGATGAACCAAAATCGCTCATCACGGTGCCTGCTCTGAAGTTACAAGCTTACTTCATCCTATTTCGAAGATAAGAGCAACCAAAATTATCTTTTTTTGTCGCATTTCCATTTTTTTAGGCTTTTACTAAACTCGAATTTAGCCATTTAGACCTTGGTCTTTAGCTCATGGAATGGACACAAATCTTATGTAAAAATATAGAAGTCGACTTTTTTGAACAACTTCGACTTCTACAAGCAAAAAATACGCTCTTCAAACAACTAAATTTAAAAATAATCGCTCTAATATTA
>JAHDCQ010000323.1:0-4552 GCA_020629845.1 Saprospiraceae bacterium
TATTTCATTGAACGAGATGGTATAAAACAGCAGCTCGATAAAAACTTCACCTACTATGAAGGCGATTTCAATGTAAGTTGGATGGGTGATATAGATGGTGACGGCGAATATGATTATATCTTTAACTATGGCGATAAAATGGGATACTCTGTGCTTTATCTTAGTTCTGCTGCTGGTGAAGGGGAAATTCTGAAAGCAGTGGCGGTGTATTATTATGGTTTTTGTTGTTAAGACCGTAAGTCAGATTGGAATACGCGCTATTTGGTGGAAATGATTTTGGATTTACTTTCCGCAGGTATGCGCGTGTAGGAGTGCGACTACTACTTTACTATTGCCCTAAAAATGCCTATTTTTGTAGAAAAGAAAATTTATGCAAAAAACATTGCTATCACGCATCACTCTAAATCCCGCGATTTTATTTGGAAAGCCCTCTATTCGGAATATGCGCTATTCGGTAGAGCTGATTTTTGATTTGCTTTCCGCAGGCATGCGCGTGTAGGAGTGTGACGGCTACTTTACTATTGCCCTAAAAATGCCTATTTTTGTAGAAAAGAAAATTTATGCAAAAAACATTGCTATCGCGCATCACTCTAAATCCCGCGATTTTATTTGGAAAACCCTCCATTCGGAATATGCGCTATTCGGTGGAGATGATTTTGGATTTACTTTCCGCAGGTATGACGAATGCAGAAATCTTAGAAGATTATCCTGATTTGGAAGCGGAGGATATTCAGGCCTGTTTATTGTTTGCGACAAAATTGGTGACGGTTAATAGCATTATGAAAGTAAAAGCAGCCTAATGAAATTCCTAGTAGATGCCCACTTTCCAGTTCGTTTGAAAAATTGGCTCGTCGAAAATGGCGAAGATGCGATTCATACAAGCGATATGCCCAATAAAAATCATTCGTCTGACTTAGAGATTATCCAGCGTGCAACGGCAGATAACCGAATTGTAGTTACAAAAGATAGCGATTTCATCAAGTACCGAATTGTGCATAGCATTCCTGACCGTCTATTGATGGTGACTACTGGAAACATCGTAAATAAGGAATTGATACAGCTATTCGAGGCTAATTTTCCAACACTGAAAGGACTTTTCGAGGCAGGAAAAAAGGTAATTGAAATTGATAATTCTGCGATTACGGTGCATGAATGATTGTAATGTGCTAGGTTTAATCGCCCTTGATTTAGAAACAGAAAGCATTGCAGCATGGATAAACTAAAGCAATATCAAAACATCTTACAAAACTTCTTCCAAGAACGCGCCGCTATCCAAAATCGGCAAGCAAGTGGTTTAAAAGCGCATTTGATAATCAATGGCGAACAAACCGATTTCGCCTTGCTGAAAATGGGTTGGAAAGCAGGTAGATATGTCCATACGGTTGCATTCCACATAGCAATCAAAGACGAAAAAATCTGGATTTACAGCGATAAAATAGATATTGATGTAGCTGCGATTTTGACTAAAGCTGGAGTAGCGAAAGTGGATATTGTTTTGGCCTTTTTATCGCCTAAGTTGCGGGAGATTTCGGACTATGCTGTAGCTTAAGATAAATGCCCTAAAAATCCCTATTTTTGCTAAAAATCAGGAACATGGCAAAGCCCGACAAAATTCAATCACAATTTGAATATATCACACAACTCATTGTAACTGCTCGCCAGAAAGCCTATCAAGCGGTCAATCAAGAATTGATACAACTGTATTGGCAAGTGGGGCAGTATGTGAGTGAACAAGTGGCGCAAGCTGATTGGGGGAATGCCACCGTGCAGCAACTCACAGATTACATCAAAGCAAAGCATCCTGAAATTAAAGGATTTAGTCGGCGTAGTTTGTTGCGGATGCGGCAGTTTTACGAAACATATTACAATGATACAAATGTGTTACCACTAGTGACACAAATTAGCTGGACACATCATATTTACATTCTTTCCAAAACAAAAACTACCGAAGAACGCGAGTTTTAAAGAGCCGTAGTTTATCTAAAACACTTAGAAACATCAAGCAATATCAGCAATTTTATTTGGCAAACTTATCTGTTGCTCTTCCTAGGAGTTCGTCGGTTACTATACGAACTGTTTTGTAAGCCAGCAGCACAATTTCCCCCAAAAATTTCCAAACTTTAACACTTCTAAAAAGTCCTAAATTTCAACGTGTATTTTCCTGACTTCCAAAAATGCCGAAGTCCATTCTTTTTCACTAAAAATAAAATTTGGTTTCTGCACATAGCAATACCCACTTTCCAAACTTCCTCTTTTCTAAAACTGGATTTTTTCCATTTTCTGTTGCAACTTGCAGCTACATTCGTAAGAAAATGGTCTTATAAGATAGTTTGCGTTTGGTGGTGGGCTTTGGATTTCGAATTACAAAACAGACAGCTTGCCTGCCTCCATTAGCAAATTGATATGCTAACTACCATCGCTGTTGCACTAGGCACAGCACACTACATGGTTTCAACATTATTACGTTTCATACACTACTTAGGCCCGCGAGCTATTCGCGGGCATTTTATTTTGGCTTCTCCGATAAACCCCATGACGAAGCACCTTATTTTTTTAGTTCAAATACTGCTAATAAGTCGTCATTTCTACCCGCTAAAAGAAAGGTCTTGCCTAAGCCCTTATGCTCTATTTGCAATAAAGCTTTGGTATTGCCTTCTATAGAAAGAGCTTTGGAATCTGCGGTGGTAACATAGCCATCACGCTGATTAGAGAATAGCACTAAGCCCGAACCAGCATCCCAACGCGGCGTTTCTACTTCGGTATGGTAGATATTGCCAATGAGAATCGCATCCTCGTAGCCGTCCTGATTTACATCCGTAGTCACGACATCGAGCAAAGGAAATTGCTGTGCTTCGGGTGGCAGATAGCGCACATCAAAACCGCCCTCGCCTCGATTGAGCAATAGGAAGGAACGGAATTCATTCGCATATAAATCAATGGATTCTTGTAGGTTTTCCTCACCATAAATATCGCTTAGGGACGCATTGGCAAAGGCATCGTAGGTGGGGAATTTTTCTTGTATAAAAGGCATTTGCTGCGAAGAACATTCGCGGCCACGCACAGGCACATCTTCGCCTTTGTAGTCGCAACTGAGTACCACATCGAGCGTGCCATTTTTATCAAAATCATTGGCAAACACCTTGAAGGGCTTTTCAGGCGAAGCCGTGAATTTAGTGTTTAAACCAAGATTTCCAACAATGAAATCAGGCAGGTCATCCTTATTTACATCGGTTTCATGGATGCTAAAAAACCAGCCGTTTATATTTTTCAATTTATCAAAAGCTTTGCCATACTGAAAGCTACCGCCTTGATTTTCGAGGGTAAAAACACTTCCCCACTCTCCTACTTTCAAGATGTCATCGTCGCCATCTTGGTCATAATCGCTAATGATAATGTCATTCGTTGCCGAGCCTTCTAGTAACATCTGTGCCACCTCTTCCGTCACCTCTGTAAATTGCCCACCATCATTGCGATAGAGCAAAGAAGGCGCAGGTCGAGGATATTGCTGCGGCACAATACGGTTGGTTTCTATCAAGTCCAAATCGCCATCTTGGTCGTAGTCAATAGCAGCAGCGGCTTTGCTACTATAAGCCGAAAATTGCTGTGGACTTCGTACCAATTGCTGCCCATTATTGATGTAAAGCCGATTTTCGTAGCGTTTGGAATCTGCTGGAAATGCATTGCCACCACTTAGCACAAAAAGGTCTTGGTCGCCATCACCGTCCGCATCGAAGAAGAGGGCATTGGTGTCTTCGTATTGCTTATCGCGCTCAAAACTCGATTCTTCTACTCGCGTGAAGCCTTTCTCATTTTGAATAAACAGGCGCGATGCTTGCCCCGCTGCCCCACCAATGAAAATATCGTCCAAGCCATCGCCATTGACATCGCCTTTCACAAGGCATGGCCCGAAAGTAGATTGTTTATAGGGCAATAGCACTTCTTTCTCGAAGTCGTTATATTCATTTTCGTTGTGCTTATATACCAGCTTCAATTTACCGACGCTTACTTGTGCAAATAGCTCCTTTGTGCTTGCGCTTGTAGGCGTGGCTTGTGTGGCATCCGCTTCGCGGAACGTGAGGACTTGATTCGCTTTCACTTTATAGCGTTCCTCTACTCCACCACTCTGCCATTCTACGCGCACTGTATCTATTAGACCAATTTGTCCAATTCCAAAATGAGCATTTTCATCCGTCGCGGAGAAGTAGCCACGCACGCGCTTGGTTTCTACTAGCTGTTCCTGTCCGCGATATTTAATGCTCACTTTGGCAAAGCTTTCGGAAAGTTTACCTTCTAGTTTTACTTGTAAAAAATTATTTCCTCCAGCTTCGCGGCTCTTATTTTTATACAGAAAAGCGGCTGCATCTATATTATTGACCACTAGGTCTAAATCGCCATCATTGTCTAAATCGGCATAAGCTGCACCATTGGAAAAGGAAGGCGCGTCCAAGCCGCTTTCGGTGGTTTTATCCTTGAAATGTAAATCGCCTTTGTTTAGATAGAGCAAATTGGGGAGTGCCTCGGAAGGCATTTCGTCATAGAGTTGCTGCTTGAT
>JAHDCQ010000323.1:4652-5726 GCA_020629845.1 Saprospiraceae bacterium
GAATTGAACATGTATTGATGTGGCATATCCAATTTATTGACCAACAAATCAAAGCCTTCCACACTCATGGAAGCCATCAGGGTTTTTGCACGATAATGGTCGGCGGAAGCCATATCTAGTACATAAATATCTTTGTTGCCATCGTTATTTACATCCGCTATATCTACACCCATACCGAAGAAGGACATTTGATTCATTCGCAGCTTCGATTCATCCCGAAACTTGCCATTGCCTTGATTGATATAGAGGTTATCCGGCACATAGTAATCGTTGGCAATATAAATGTCGAGCCAGCCATCTTCATTGATGTCACTAACACTAAGCCCTAGTCCGAAGCTTGGGCGCAGTAAGCCTGCCACTTCCGTAATATCGGTGAATTTGCCGCCCTCATTCTGGTATAAATGGCTCGAACTTTCCCATTTCAATTCGGGACGTTCTTCTAGCACACGGAAAAAATTGATGGGATCTACGCCATAGAGTTCGTTTTCATTTACTACGATGCAATCCAAATCGCCATCTTTATCAAAATCAAAAAAAGCAGCTTGGGTACTGAGTCCTGTATCGTCCAATCCATGTTCAGCAGCAGCTTCTTGGAAAGTGTTGTTTTTTTGGTTAATGAATAGTAGATTTTTGCGGGCTTCTTTCGCGTATGGGCCGCCTTGTGCGACATAAATATCAAGCCAATTGTCGCCATTTATATCTACAAAAGTCACGCCATTTGCCCATTGCTTGCCCGTATTGATGCCTGCTTGCTCCGATATATCTTTGAATTGTAAATTCCCTTGATTGAGATAGAGTTTATTCTCGACTTGATTGCCGCAGAAAAAGAGGTCTTTTAGTCCATCATTGTTAATATCTGCCACACCTACCCCCGCGCCATTATAGAAGAAATCGAAGTCAAAGAGGTTTGCTTTCGTTGCTACGTCTGGTGTGATTTTATTATTGAAGGTAATGCCTGAATAGGTGGCTTGTATTTGCTCAAATTGGATGTTTTCGGAGGGTACAAGGGACGTTTCTTGCACGACTTGGGGACTGCATGCTAGAAGGAGTAAGGCTAAAAAAGTGAGTAGTGTA
>JAHDCQ010000324.1 GCA_020629845.1 Saprospiraceae bacterium
ATTTTTGGTGAATAAGTAGTACTTATTAAGCTTGTTTGGTAAGTACTCGGACATATTTATTGTTAAAATTAAAACAGAGGATATTTTTCGTATAATTTGGCTTTAAAAACCGCGGATAGCCTACGTTCTCCAAGGATTTTTAAAGTGAAATTAGGCGGAAAATAGTCCTGTTTTAAATGAAGAATAAATGTGTCCGAGCACTTACACAGTAGGTGGCGAATAAATTTACTACAGGGCTTAAAAAAATCATCTTTTTTATTTCCCAAATAGAATGTCTATCAAAAATTGTACCAAATTTAAAAAATACCATTACTTTTACATCTAAATACTAGAACAAAGCGTTTTATAAATGCAGAACTAGCTATGAATACACATACTAGAGAAAATTAAGCGTACTACAGAAGGACACACGAATGTTAAAACAAAGTTTAAGTCAAAAACAACAACAGCGTTTATCCCCGCAGCAGATTCAATTAATGAAACTGTTGCAAGTGCCGACGGCTAGTCTAGAAGAATGGATACAAAAAGAACTAGAAGAAAATCCTATTTTGGAAGAAGGTGCTGAGGATGAAAGTGAACCACTTATAAATGAAAACAATACTGCATCAAATGAAGATAATAATGAAATAGAAGAAACCAGTCAAACAGAAAAAACAGATGTAGAACTAGACGAATATGTGCAAGACTATATGGACGACGACCCATATAGTTATAAGTTGCGTGTAAATAATAGTGGGCCTGATGCAGAGGAAAAGACGATTCCAATAGCAGTACAGTATTCTTTCCATGATTTCCTGACTGAACAATTGCAGCTAGTTGAAATTAAGGATGAACAGACGGCAACTATCATGCGACAACTTATAGGTAGCATTGATAGTGACGGCTATTTGAGGCGCGATTTGACTGCTATTCTAGATGATTTGATGTTTACCCAAAATGTCTTTGTAGAGTTAGATGAGGTAGAACGAAACCTAGAGCAAATTCAAGCAAAGTTAGATCCTCCAGGTGTAGGAGCACGCGACTTGCGGGAGAATTTAATGATTCAGCTACACCGAAAAGTAGAACAAGAAGAGGAGCAAGATTTTGATCAATTATATGCCCTCAATATAGCTTATCAAATATTGGAATACCATTTCGAGGCTTTTAGTAAAAAACATTTTGAGCGATTGAAAAATACGCTTAATATCAGCGACGAACAGCTAAAAGCAGCCATGGATGAAATTCTGAAATTGAACCCAAAACCTGCGAGTGGTTACTCAGATAGTCGTTCGGGCAGTATACAATATATTGTTCCTGATTTTTTTATCGTGAATAGGGATGGTGAACTAGAATTGAGCCTCAATAATGACAATGCGCCTGAATTGCGCGTCAGTCCACATTATCAAAGTGTATTGCGATCCTATAGTAGTTCCAGAAATAAAAAATCGAAGCGCGAGCGCGAGACAGTTAACTTCATTAAAGAAAAAATAGATAAAGCACGCTGGTTTATAGATGCTATTCGACAACGCCAACAGACCATGTATAAAACCATGTATGCCATTCTAGAATATCAGTACAACTATTTCATTACAGGCGATGAAATGCAATTGCGTCCTATGGTCTTGAAGGATATCGCCGAGCGTACAGAATTAGATATTTCCACTATTTCGCGGGTAGTGAATAGTAAGTATGTGCAGACGGAGTTTGGGATAAAGTTGCTAAAAGATTTCTTTTCTGAAGGACTCCAAAACCAAGAGGGCGATGAAGTGTCAACCATCGAAATTAAAAAAGTATTGCGACAAATGATAGGCGAAGAAAATAAACGCAAACCACTATCCGACGAAAAACTCAAGAATATTCTACAAGATAAAGGCTATAATATTGCTCGCAGAACTGTAGCAAAATATCGAGAGCAACTCAATATCCCAGTAGCGCGTTTACGTAAAGAACTTTAACAATTTAGAATGCAAAATTTTAAATATGAAATGTAGAAATTATGTAACTATTGAGCAGAACAGAGAGCAGAGACCGTTTCACTATGAGAACAGAGACGAGGATGATGAAAAAGTCGTATTTAAGTCTCTATTCTCTCAATAAAGTGGTCTCTGCTCTCTCTTCTGAATAATTACGAAATTATTTAAAAATTCTTGCTTCAAATGAGAGCAAAGTATCATCAATATTTTCATTTAGTAAAGAAGAAAATAGAAATTTTTTATCTTTAAAATAGTTGGGTAGAGTAGTAGCTTTATCATTACAATTAGCAATAAATTTATAGTCTCCAATTTGCCAAGCAATAAGTTTCCGTTTGCCTGTTACATCAAGCGGGATTAACCATTCTAGTTGTTCAAAATCTAAGTGTTCATGTAGAAGCTCGGCTTGCAATCTAATATTAGTCAATCGCTCAAATAAGGCAGTGTTTTTACCCCACGCATAATTGCCATTCGTCATTTTCGGGCCATGGTCTATTTGGAAGACATAAAGTTTCGTATAGCGTTCATTGGGAGCAGGTGAAAAATAGGTGCCGCGCTGCTCAAAACCTAAGCCCATATAGCTTGGCAAGTCTAAAAATAATCCGCAAAACAGGCGCAATTCATTTCCATTTACATAGAATTTATCAAAACGTGGGTCATCCTTATCTGCGGTCATAATAGTGAAATTTGGCACCAATTCACGCATTTTTGCGATATGATAATAACGGGCAAAATGCCGCATAAATTCATCTGTACCTACTACCATAGACTGCAAATCGCCTAGCGCAGTATCGGCATTCGAACGCTCCAAGTGCGCGACTTCATCACCATAACCCATATGATTAGGAGGCGCGAGAAAACTCTCCGCGAAATAGCCAAAATAGGGCTTCTGTTGCTGCACATAATTTTTGATGCTTTTATGGATGTCATAATATTGGTCGGCAATATCAGGTACACCTCCCGCGCGCATTTGTACGTGCGACATATCGCCACGCATAAAGTCAAAATTATACTTGTCTTGTACCGCATTATACTGTCGATTGACATACTCCCAAACAACTTGTCGTGGTCGCTCAAAATCAATCTCCCAATTTTGATTATTGTCCTTTCGCTCATAGAGTTTATAGCGCGTCAATGGGCCAAAAGCACGGGACATCGGTTCAGGCTTCGTAATGCGATAGTCGCGCCAAATACGTCCGTCGCTATCTATGGTTTTTGCCGTTTCGCTGGTATCTAAAGCAAGTCCACGATAGGGCGGAGCCATAGTAGCAGGTGCGGTTTCATAGCCTAATTGGTAGAGCCAATGCACCATTTTATTGCGACGCTGGAGTCGTCCTTCGTAGTCAGAGGGGTAGCCAAAAAGAATAAGCAAACGGAGTTCTTCGGGAAATTTATCACTAAAAAAAATACTAGCTTGTTTAGGATAGTCCATAGCCGTAGCACTCCCATAATGCTGTAAAAAACGCATCAAAATATCTTCTACTTGTTGGTGCAAATTGGCACTCTGATTCACAATGCGGGTATCTACTCGAATCAACCACTCAAAATAACTAGGATTCGCTAAGACCATTTCCGAATAACGGTCGGTATGTGGAATAACGTCCATACCAATAGTGCGTCCGAGTGCATGAAGGATATTCGTGACGGCTTTGAGTTGTTTTTCTACTGTATTTAAGTGCGGTACGGCGCGCGCCAATTCGGGACTATAAAATTCGGGATTAATATTCCATGAACTCATGCCATATAGACTTGCTACTACGCCAGGTTCCCAAATCGGTAATAAATGAATGGATTGCTGCGAAGCAGGAATAGTGAAACTATATTTTATGACGTTCCAAAAACTCTGTATCGTTCGCACATTGATGCCGACCATATTTGTGCTTTGCAGCCAATTACTAGAAGTCGAATTTGCCAATGGACTAGGGTAGTGGAAGTCAGGATTTAGGGCAAATAATGAACGCTGTCCTAAGCGTGCGTGGAGTATTTCTAAAGTCTGCGCTGTGGTAAATCGGACAGCCACTTCGGGGAGTAAATTCGGCATAAAGGAACATGCTTGAGTGGTATAGCTATCCACTTCCTCCCGATAATGTTGTTGCCAATGCTGTATAAGTGCCTGATAGCGTGTTGGAAAATTCATTTATATGCTCGCTATATAAAAAGTTGCTTCATTGATAAATAAAAAATGGATAACCAGCATGCCGATTATCCATTCTTAACCAAACTAATAAGTATTAACTCACCACCACCATAAACTTATTCTTCCGTCCATTTTCCACCATCAAATATTTATCATGTAGTAAGTCGTTAGGCGTAATGTCTTTACCAATGCTCTGAATCTTATCCTTATTTACGCTTACCGCATTGCCTTTAATCGCGCGTCGTGCATCGCTTTTTGAATTTACGATTTGGGTATGTTCTGCTAATAAATCCAGAATTTCGATTTTCCCAAAAGCAAAGACATCTCTATCCAATTTAAAGCTTGGAATTTCATTGGCTACCGTTGCCAAATCCGCTTCGTCCATGGCTAATAATTGCGCTTTATTTGCTTTCTTATTAAACAACAATTCCGTCACTTTTAGCACCGACTCGTAAGCTTCTTCCGAATGGACGCGCTTCGTCAATTCTTCTGCGAGTAGTCGCTTCAAAGCTTGTGGATTATCGGCATGTTCTGCTTCCATTGCTTCTACTTCTTCACGCGATTTTAGGGTGAAGTAGCGAATGAATTTCGGCAAATCGCGATCATCTGCATTAATCCAAAATTGGTAGAAACGGTAAGGCGTAGTCATTTTCGGATCAAGCCAAATATTACCAGCTTCTGATTTGCCAAACTTTGAACCATCTGCTTTTGTCAAAAGTGGTGTAGTGACTGCGTATGCTTTGCCTTGTGCATTTCGACGGATGAATTCTGTGCCAGAGGTGATATTGCCCCATTGGTCAGAGCCACCCATTTGTATGGTGCAGCCTACGGTTTCGTATAGTTTTTGAAAATCGTAGCCTTGCAGCAATTGGTAGCTAAATTCCGTGAAGGAAATACCTGTTTCGATGCGCTTTTTCACGGATTCTTTGCTCATCATGTAGTTCACAGTGAGTGTTTTTCCTACATTTCGCAAGAAATCTAGCACATTCATATCCTTGTAAAAATCCAAGTTATTGACGACGAGTGCTTTATTTTCACCTTCATCAAAATTCAAAAACTTACGCGCTTGTTCCAATTGGAACTGCAGATTGCTATCCAATTCTTCATAGCTTTTGAGTTGGCGTTCCTTGTCCTTGCCCGAGGGGTCGCCGACGCGGCCTGTCGCGCCACCCATCAAAATAATCGGGCGATGCCCTGCTTTTTGGAAGAGTGCCAAGAGCATGATTTGGACATAATTGCCTATCGTTAGACTTGGCGCGGTCGGGTCAAAACCGATATAGCCCGTACGCATACTTTCTAATAAATGTTCCTCTACCTCAGGGGTTGTATTATGGAGCATGCCTCGCCAACGTAATTCTTCTATGAAGTTCATGATTCTTTTTAGATGTGAGACTTTTAGATGTGAGATATGAGATTGAATACACTGTAAAATAAATTTCTTCACATTTATGACTGCTTATTTTCCCAGTCTTCTTCGTTCCAAAATCAGGCTTCATAACCAGTTATGTTCCTGATTTTGCGCCTCGAATACTGAAAAAATAAGCGCGGTCAAAACACGAATTAATTTAATTTACAGTGTATTGAACGCACAGATATAAAAGTCTTCTTATAATTTTTTATTTCTAAAATCTTGT
>JAHDCQ010000024.1:0-19602 GCA_020629845.1 Saprospiraceae bacterium
GAACGATTTTCTAAGTTTTTATAAAATTTGGACACCGTTCAGTGAACACTCTCCTGTAGTCATCCTAGCTACAATGATTTTGTAGAAAAAAGGAAAGCAATAATTGAAAATGCACTCAAATCTCAACCCGATAATAGTTCTTATCTAAGTGTGTTGAAGGATATCAAAGCCATGGAAGTAAAACTTGAAAAAGTTCAACCTCTTTATGAATGGGATGAGTCTTTTTTAAACGTCAAAACTTTCAAAGGTATCAATCCCAAAATATTGAATAAAGCACCTTTTTAAAAAGATTTCTTTCTAGCACCTCAATAGCAGGCGACTTCAGCTCGCCTGTTATTTCGCTACCTCAAGACGACAGGCGAGCTCCGATAGTTAATCGGAATCGCCCGTCGTCAAAATACATCTGCTCGTAAGGACATGCTGTCCGACACGCCCCTTCTACAAATCTCCCGATTTGTGCCACATTTTATATAGCAAAGCATACACAAATCAGGAGATTTGTACAAAGTCGGTGATGGATTGAAAATCCACACCAGCAAAGTTTACTTTTTAGACTGGGCAACGGAGTTTGAAAAACCAAAGTTCAGGAACGATATATTCCAGTTCAATATCTGATTGCCCAACTTCACGTTGCATATATAATAGCTCAAAACGAGATGAACTCACTTCTTTCCCTTCTCCTAATTCCCAAATTATATCATCTATATGAACAGATTTGCTATTGGTAATTAATGTCACTTTCTTGATAATTTCAATAACCTCATTTTTAAGCTGTTCTAATTGCTTTAAGCAGAGCATTTCGTTCGGAAATAGAATATCCCAAGTCAATAACATATAATCAATCTTGATATCCTCTTCTGTCTTAAAATCATCATACAAGAAAAAATCACTCCAATATGCTCTTTCCTTCCAATTTATGTAAGAAGACGATAAAACATTGGCAATCTCTTTAGAAGATAGCGTATTATGGGATACTAATTGCTTGAAATACTCTCGATATTCATTCCAAGTGTTTCCAAAATAGCTTGGAAAAGTACTAAAATAAGCGTTTAAATATTGTTCATTAGTCATTATTAATTGATTTCAGGATACATCGTAATCAAGCAAAGAGTATTTGTAGTTAGAACTCGTTTGTATGCCACTATAACTTTCCTAACGTCATCGATTCTTCCCAGAGTATTAGCGTAATCCCCCTTGTCAAGAATAGTAATCTTTTCAACTCACCGCAAACTACATAAATTCACTACGCCAAGACGACAGGCGAGCGACCAGTCGCCCGTCGTCAAGAGCAGTAATCTTTTCAACTCACTGCAAATTCCGTAAACGGACGCTTCAAAGGAGCTTGAAAGGCAAGTACAATATCGGATTTAGCAATACCCAATTCCAGTAAATCGGTAGCAATACCTTCTTCGGTATAGTCTTGTTGTATCCAGATTTTGTTGTTTTTTATATCTAAATGGAGTAAGGTACTATACTTGCGTTTCATGCCGTCCCAACCGAGGCGTAGCAGCAGATAATGCCCATTTTTATCATCAATAATGCGCTGCATATCATATTCCACGAAGTCATTTTTGTCTTCTTCGTAGTGCTTATTTAGTATTGCTTTTAGGTGCTTTTGGAACTGTTTTATTTTATCCATTTCGGCAGAAATATCCTTTGCCATTTCGAGTATTTTATTCGTAAAATTAGCTTGAAATAATGGATTTGTCAAGTCTAAGCTCAATAACGTGCGACTTCAACTCGCCTGTTATTTCGCTACTCCAAGCCGGCAGGCGAGCGACAAGTCGCCCGTCGTCAAAAATCACAATTGCTCGTAAGGACATCCTGTCCGACACGCCCCTTCTACAAACCCGCCTGAATGAGCAACGGGCAGGTCGCCTGATTTGTACTCCATTGTTCACATAGCAAAACCTATTGTGGATTTCTTGAGTAGCTTTTTATTACTTTTGCATAAAAAAATTACCGTTGTTTAAATCTGCTAACTAATAGAGAGTACTGAATAGATAATGACAAATAAACACTGGATTATTATTTTTCTGCTTAGTATGCCCATGCTAAAGACCTTTGCACAACAACCAATTATAGAGTGGGGAGATAAGAATGAGCAACTAAAATTGAATGCCTCCATTAGGCTGTTAGTCGATACACTAGGGTATTCCATTGAGGACGTTCAGAATAAAGCATTTGTAGCACCTAAGGAGAGTAATCCTCTTTTGCATATCCGTCGTACCAGTCCAATTTGTTGGGTAAAGTTTGCGATTAATAATAGCAGTGCAACAGACCTATTGTTAGAAATCGAACAAGGGACACACGAAGATGTCCGTTTTTTCTATCAAGAAGCATCAGGAAACTGGAAAACCATAAAATCAGGATATAAAGTAGCTTTGAAAGAACGTGGTGTTCAAAGTCATTTTCCCGCCTTTATGATTCCCAAAGTCGCTGGTGTACAGGAATATTTCTTACGAATTGAGGGCGGTACAGGAGTAACCCCAATCAAAATTTGGCATCCAAAGGCTCATCAGGAAAATGCAAATTACCAAAAAATAATATACGGAATCTGCATTGGGCTTTTTATGTTTACCCTATTGTATACCCTATTTTTATTTCTATCATCTGGACAACTTCTCTTTCTTGCCTTTGCCCTATATAGCTTTGTGGTCGCTGTTTCTAATGCACTTGACGATGGCTATGCCCTTTATTTTACCTCGCCTTTAGATATGTTTTACTGGGAGCTTTTCTTTATGATTAGTATGCCACCACTTGGCACTATACTCTGTCTCTTATTTTTAGAAACGCATAAATATACCCCCAAGTGGAATAAACTAATGTGGGCGTATGTGATTTACCTGATTTCTTATCTTTTTTGGTTTCCACAAATTGGCGAATCCCAAGGAGTCACACTGCATAACCAGCACATTCAAATTAACATTATCCTTCAAGTACTGACCTGCATTTTGGTGGGATTAAAAGGAAATCGACTTGGTTTTTATCTTATTGCTATTGTGCTAATCGTTCGCCCAATTAGTCAGTTACAGACCAGTTATCTACAAACAGGTTCGCCTGAGCTGCTCTATGGGATAAGTTATTACAGTTTAGCCACGATTATACAAACATTTATAATTATGTTTCTTTTTGCAAAGAAGCTAGACTGGGATAAAACCGCAACTGAAAAAGCTAAATTAGAGGTACAGAAAGAACTTGTGGTACAGGCGCAGGAACACACCGTCATTGTAGAAGAAAAAAATGAGTTACTTCAAACTGCCAATCAGAAAATACGGGAGGTTTCTCAAGCCAAGCAGGAGTTTTTAGCGGTGGTGAGTCATGAATTGCGAACACCAATGAATGCGATTATGGGTTTTACGGAACTTTTAAAAATATATGAGCCTATTACAGACGATCAGCAATTTTGTATTGATAATATGGACACGTCTAGTAAGAATATGCTACGAATGATCGACAATATTCTTTCGTTGCTTGATCTGGACTCTAAGACACTCGATAAAACTGAATTTGATATACATGATGTACTGTTTCAGGTGATGAAACAAGCTAGAGCTGAAAACGAAAAGCCCGATGTAATGATAAAGCTGGATATTTCACCTAACTTGGTAAGATATGTCTTGGGCGATCCTATCTGCTTGAAGCAAATTTTTACTCATCTGATGAGTAATGCCCTAAAATTCACAGAAAAAGGCAGTATTACACTCAGAGCTAAGTCAGTAACTAAGGACAAGGAGCAGGTATGCGTCCATTTTTCTGTAGAAGATACTGGTATTGGTATTCCAAAGGAGAAACAAGCGAAAATATTCGATGCTTTTTCACAGGCATCTGGTTCTTACAATCGTGATTATGATGGTTTAGGAATTGGACTACCGCTATGTAAGCGATTTTTAGAATTGCACAATAGCGATATTGCAATGGAGAGTGTAGTTGGGCAAGGCAGCAAATTCTATTTTAGCATCAATTATCCATTATGCTAGGATAGAATACAATTTACTTAATCTGGCACCGACACACCCCTTCTACCCCCCCGATTTGTACCACATTTTTATACAGCAAAGCATACACAAATCAGGAGATTTGTGGAAAATCGGTGATGGATTGTAAATCCACACCAGCAAAACTTTTCACTCACCAACACACCAAGATTGCATCTCTGCCAGAATTGACCTAACTTTGGACAAGTCCAACCACTATCATAAGCTTATCCTATATGAAGTCATTATATACGGTCTTCTTCCTATGCTTCAGCAGCTTGCTAATCGCACAATCCAGTATCAATGATTTCCGTCTAGGGTCGAGTGCGCGTAAAATCAATGAGCAATGCATCCAACTCGTGCCAGACTATCCCTATTCAAGTGGTTCGGCTTGGTACAAAAAGCCAATTGACCTCAGCGAATCCTTTATGATGAATGTCTGCCTTATGCTCGGCTGCAAAGATGAGGAAGGCGCAGATGGCATTGTATTTGTCTTTCATCCTGACTTAGCAACGGGCTACTGGGGCGAAGGCATGGGTTTTGCGGGTTTACGCCCGTCACTTGGCATTGAGTTTGACACCTATCGTAACTACCACCTCGCTGATCCAGAAGCAGACCATATTTCCATCATGAAAAATGGGCGTACGCATCACGGCGCAAGCCTAGTCGGCCCGATTCGTATTCCAAATATCGAGGATTGCGAACGCCATCCCTTACAAATCGTTTGGGATGCCCCCACTCAGCTTTTGGAAGTCTATCTAGATGAAAAACTACGCGCCAGCTACAAAGGCGATATTGTGCAAGAGATTTTTGGCGGCAAGCCTAAGGTCTATTGGGGCATCACCGCTGCTACGGGCCGCTTAAGCAATGACCATCAGATTTGTATCAAAAGATTGGTCTTTGCAGATGCGAAGCAGCCATAGATAAGATACGCTTAAACCAAGCCTGCCACGACAGACAGGCTTGAAGAAACAATCGGATAATTACTTTTGCTCTACCCTCTAACACCCATTCAGCACTAAAATAGTATGGCGCGGCAATTGATATTGCCTATCCGCTACCATAAAAATGAGTTGATCGCCTGGCCCGCATTTTTGTGTCACTACGTCTATATCTATCTCATAAAATGTCTTTTCGGAATACATCCAAAAGGTGTTTTTATGATAATTCTTGATGGCAATCTTAAAACCAATTGGAGCAATCGGGCGATATTTCTCCACCGTCCTATCTACTGTAGAAACCGATAATTTGCCGCGCATTTGTGGTTCAAGCAGATATGGTCCATCAGGTGTTTCCGTTTTTACTAAAAGCTTGCCATTATGTAAAATAGCAGCAAATTCGGTATGATAGCGTTCTTTTTTTGCCTCAAAATTGAAAACATCTAATGATTGTGCCCTTGTTGGAGTAGCTATTCCTGCTAATAGAAATAATAAAATCCCAATTCTTGAAAAATACATACTGTTGTGTTTTTTATGAAAATAAATTTCTCCACAAACTTCAAGGCTTTTATAAAGATACGCCAAAATTGCGCGTAAAACTATGTAAATGAAATGTAAAAGCCTGTTTTTAATCCTCAGAAGGCTGTAAATTGCAGTATGAATTGGAATCGAATAGTCGTTTTTTTAGTAGTTCAAGCTTTCGCTGCTTTACCACTATTAGCAAATCAAGAAGCACAATTTCAGAAGCGCGTAAACCTCGCCCTTCGGCAAGCGGGGCATTGTCTTTTAGTGGCGCAAGGCGATTCAACAAGTACCATTCCCCCTGTATACTATGAGGAGGAACAAGGCTTTATCTTGCCTATTCATGGCGCATTCAACTATGACACTCTACCCTATTTACTACAGGAAGCTTTCGTGGATTATGCGATTTCAGGCGACTATAATGTAATGGTAAAAAACTGCGATTCGGACATCCTTTTTCTTGGCTACAACAAAGCTGCGTTTGATAGAGGACACATCCCTTGTCTCGGACGCGAGCAGAAGGAAACTTGTGCGAATATAGTTGTCGAATTTATACCCTCTAAAGCAGCAATTCCTACTCCCAATTCACCTAAAAAAACAGTTCGTTTAGCGTGGCTATTACTCCCAATAGTGGCAGGCGGATTGCTCTTACTTTTTAGGCAAAAAACAGATAAGCCCATTGAGGCAGTAGATAACGGACAGCTTCAGTTAGGACAATATTATTACGACCCTAAAAATCAATTATTGACTTATGGAGAAGAAAAATTCACGCTCACGTTTCGTGAAAATAAACTGCTCCATCTGTTTGCCACTAAGCCCAATGAAATCTTAAATCGGGCAGAGATTCTAGCAGCCGTTTGGGAAGAGGAAGGGGTTATTGTCGGTAGAAGTTTGGACGTTTTCATCTCTCGCTTGCGAAAACTTCTGAAACAAGACCCTAGTGTGCAAATCAAGAACATTCATGGCGTGGGCTATCGCTTGGAGTTGCCTACTAGTGCATCGGTCTAAATCATACTTTTTGTCTTTTTAGTACGTAAAACATTCCCTACTTTTAGCCGTTTCTTTATTGGGAATTGGTGGATTTGAAAAGACAGTTAAAGGGTTTTCTTATAAAAAATCAGGAAGTCAAAAAACAGTACATTATCAGCAAATTGTTTATTTGTTTATGTGGTGATTTGTTTATAAAATGTATACATAACCAAATCAACAAATAATCAAATAAACAGAAGTGGCTAAAAAGGTGCTACTTTAGGCTTTACTTCAATTTTATAAGAAAACCCTTAAGACAGTTATGAATTCAAATTATCAGATGCACGAATTATCAAATTTGCAACTAAAAAAAGCAGCGTGAGCAATTTTTTCGATAGACCCGATGTGCGCGACTTGGGCAATCTAGAACTCTTAGCGCGACAAGTGGTGGAAGGCTTCATTATTGGCTTGCATAAAAGTCCGTTTCATGGATTTTCGGTGGAATTTGCAGAGCATCGCATCTATAATCCAGGGGAGAGTACCAAAAATATTGATTGGAAAGTATATGCGCGCAGCGATAAGTTATTCACGAAGCGATATGAGGAAGAAACCAACCTGCGCTGCCAGATTGTATTGGATGCTTCTTCTTCGATGTACTTCCCAGAAGTGACGAAAAGGAGCAAAGATTATATCAATAAATTGCGTTTTTCGGCACTTGCAGCAGCTTCGCTTATGAATCTGCTGAAAAAACAGCGTGATGCCTTCGGACTCAGCATTTTTGATGATGAAGTGCAGCAGCATACACGTTGCAAACTAAGCACCTCGCACTATCGCTTGCTACTGACATATCTGGATAAACTCATCCAAAATCCTGAACATAATAAGCGTACTTCGGCAGCAAAAGCTCTGCATCAAATTGCAGAAAGTGTGCATCGTCGCTCTTTAGTTGTCATTTTCAGTGATATGCTTGAAAACGGAGAACAACAAGAGCAGCTTTTCTCTGCTTTACAGCACCTCAAGCACAACAAACATGAGGTAGTACTCTTCCATGTAGTGGATAAAGCGAAAGAATTAGATTTTGAATTCGAGAATCGCCCGCATATTTTTGTGGATATGGAAACCGGCGAGAAAGTGCGCCTACAGCCGAATCAAGTAAAAGAAACCTATGTGGCACAGATGGAAGAATACATCTCGGCACTAAAGCTGAAATGTATGCAATATCAGATTGACTTTATGGAAGCCAATATCCATGACGGTTTCCGTCCGATTTTGCAGAAATACTTGGTGAAGCGATCAAAAATGAATGTATAATCCAATGCTAAACCCAAAATAGATACCAAATAGAATATGGACAAAAGATTCAAAATAGGGCTTGCCCTTTCGGGTGGCGGCTTGCGGGGCATTGCCCACATTGGCGTTATCAAAGCTTTGCGCGAACATAATATAGAAGCCGAAGCCGTGATTGGTGCAAGTGCGGGTTCTATCATAGGCACATTGTATGCCGCAGGACTAAGTGCCGACGCGATGATGGATTTCGTAAAGGAATTTGGTATCATCAAGTCTACCCGCCTCAATTTCAAATTTGATGGCTTATCCAGCCTTAGTTTTCTCAAAGAACACCTCATGGATACGCTCGGACATGACGATTTTGAACGGCTACAAAAACATCTTTATATCGGTATTACTAACCTCAATGAAGGGGTGCTGGAAGTACGCGATTCGGGTTCGCTTTCGGATATTGTGATGGCTTCTTGTGCTGTGCCACTCATCTTTAAGCCCGTCGAAATGAATGATAGGGTGTATGTAGATGGCGGCGTTATCAACAACCTCCCCGTAGAACCACTCCGCAGCAAATGCGACCTACTGATAGGCGTAAATGTAATGCCAAGCGGTATGGTGGAAAGCAAACAACTCTCCAATGTAGTCGGTATTGCGACGCGCTTATTTTACCTAGAAATCGTTGGGAGTTCTAGTATGAGTATTGCGCGCTGTGATGTGGCAATAGAACCACGCGGTTTGGGCAGTTATCCTATTTTTAAAATCCTTTCTAAAGATTATACGGGCTTAGTAGATATTGGCTACGAAACGGCTATGGAACAAATGCCGCACTTGCTACGACAATTGCAGCAGATGGAAATGCAGTTCGACTCCATATAGAATGCAGAACCGAAAAATGTAAAATGTAGAAGTGAAACTCGCTGAAAGCGTAATTTCCAATTACTTCTACATTTTACATTCATCATTCTGCGATTCTACATTACTTAGTACATTGTAAATTAAATAGCTTCCCGATTTCGACCGTTAAGTGCTCGGACATAGTTAAGTTATCGGAACTTAAATTATAAACAATTGACAATCAAATATAAAATCATTGTCAATTGTCAATTTTAAATTGTCAATTCACTTACTTACTTCAAGTAGCGTTGGTATTCCGACTTATTATTCAAGAGGCTAATCGCATCCTGAATTTCTTTATCATTCCGCAATCCAATACGCACTTTTCCTTCTTGATAGTAATAGCGACCTGCCATTTCCTTCTCAATCATGTCCGTGATAGCCTCGCTATATTTTTGGATTTCGCTACGCTTCGTAGTAATGATTTTTTCGCGCACTGCGCCTAGTTCTGTATCTAGGTTAAAGCCATCCACCGAAGCAGTCTCATCCATCTGCTTGAGCAACTTTTCTGTTTCGGTATCATAATCAAAGTTACGCCCATTCACATAAGCTAAGAAATTATTGAAATCCGAGAAACGGAGATTTTCCACCTCTGCTACTTCAGGCTTATCCTTGCAATAATCCGTTACATAGTCAAAAATGATATGATGCTTTTCGAGCATTTTCAGGATATTAGAATTGCCATCCAAATCAATAATCATATCAGGCTTCACGCCACCGCCATCGTATACCGTGCGCCCGCTACGCGTCTTGAATGCTGTGCGCTCACTTTCTGGAATGTCCACAGGCTCGCCATCCTTGTACTCGACCGCCTGAATGCAACGCCCACTTGGGATGTAGTACTTCGCAGTCGTTACTTTTACTTTAGAATTGTAGCCAATGTCGCGCGTATTTTGCACCAAACCTTTACCATACGAACGCTGTCCAAGCAATACGCCTCTATCATAATCCTGAATTACGCCAGAAACAATCTCTGATGCCGATGCCGATTTACCATCAATCAATACCACTAATGGAATTTCCTCATCTATGGCAGGGCCAAGCGTATTGAAACTTCTGTCCCAATCTTTCACCTTCCCCTTCGTTGTCACCACCAATTCGTTTTTAGGCACAAATACATTCGAAACATTCACGGCTTCTGTCAAAAGACCACCACCATTGCCCCGCAAATCGAAGATGATGCCCTTTAGGTTTGGGTCTTCTTCCTTTAAGGCTTTTACTGCATTGGCTACATTTGACCCCGCTTGGCGCGTGAAGGTAGTGAGTGCTAAGTAGCCAATACCATTGCTCACCATACCGTGATAGGGTACGTTTTTCACTTCCAATTCTTCACGAACCACAGTAACAGCAAATTCCTTCTTCTCGCCTGGGCGACGAATCAAGAGTTCCACCTCCGTACCAGGAAAACCGCGTAGGATATTTTCCAAAGCCTCTGCATCTTTACCCTTTGCTTCTTTGCCATCTATGGCTAGAATTTGGTCGCCTACTTTCAAGCCTGCTTTATCGGCAGGTTGGTCTTCATAGAGTTCCACTATTGTGAGGTACTCGCCAATCTTTTGGCTGGCTCCCCCGATGCCATTATAGCGACCTTCATTGATATAACGATAGCCTTCAATCTGCGACTCTGAAATATAATTCGTATACGGATCCAGCGATTCCATCATCGCATCTACACCGATACGCATCAGCTCGGATGGCTCAATTTCATCTACATAAAGCGTATTGATTTCGCGGTACATATTGGCGAATAGCTCAATATTTTTGGCGATTTCAAAGTATTTATCATTGTTCACTACAGTCGTTGCCATGCCTACCAGCAGCACCGCTACTAAACCGAATATCTTTAGCGATTTCTTCATATTTATAAACTATGTATTAAGTACAAGGTATCAGGTATTAAGTACTGTACTTAAATTGATACAATTTTTCTATATTGTAGAAACGTACATCTTTTACGTTCAGTTATCGAAATACTGACTTTTTTTGTTAAAAAATAGAGACAGAAAGCGAGATATTGGGAAATCCTACTAGTGGACGGACAACTAAAGTTCGTCTGTCCACTAATTACTCTACGCACAATGGACAGGCGAACCAAAGTCGAATGTCGTCAACTCAACGATTTAGAAGCTGATTTCCTATCAGCTTCTAAATTGGCAACACTTGATAAGAAAAGAGACAAATTCATCAGCTAACGGGAAGTTAGCAGATGAATTGTCTTAAGTTGACAACATTTGAACCAAAGTCGCCCGTCCATAAAGTCTCACATCTAATCAAAGCCATGACAAAACGAGAGTTCTTGAAAACAAGTGCAGGCATTGCTAGTGCCGCTGTCTTTTATCCGCTTGACCAACTGATGCCAGAAGTGGCACACCTCAGCCTTGAGGAGGTGGCAAAAGACGAGCGATTTTGGAAAAAAATCAGAAAAGGCTATCGCTTGAAACCTGACTATATCAATCTAGAAAATGGCTACTATTGCATCACGCCACAGGAAACGCTCGAACGCTATATCGAACATGCGCGGGAAGTGAATTATCAAGGTTCTTGGTATATGCGGACGGTGCAATGGGACAATAAAGATGGAGTAGCGACACGACTGGCAAAACTAATAGGTGCAGAAGCCGATGAGGTAGTCATCACCAGAAATACGACCGAGTCTTTAGATACTATCATAGGTGGCTATCCGTGGGAAGCGGGCGATGAAGCCGTATTTGCAGCGCAAGACTATGGCGCGATGCGGATTATGTTCGAGCAAGTAGCGCAGAAGTATGGTGTGGTGAATAAAATTATCTCCATTCCCAATCATCCAAAATCAGATGAAGAGCTTGTCGCGCTCTACGAAAACGCTATTACGCCAAAAACTAAGCTATTGATGGTTTGTCATATTATCAATATCACAGGACATATTCTGCCTATTCGGAAAATATGTGATATGGCACATCGGCAGGGCGTAGAGGTGATGGTAGATGGCGCACATGCGGTGGGGCATTTTCAGTTTTCTATCCAAGATTTAGATTGTGAATATTACGGCAGTAGTCTACATAAGTGGCTGAGTGCGCCACTTGGTGCGGGTTTGCTCTATGCCAAGAAAGGCAGCAATGCCAAAATATGGCCACGCTTCGCCGACTGGAAAGAGCCAGAAGATTTACGCCGACTCAATCATACGGGTACGCATCCTGTGCATACCGATTTAGCGATTGGAAACGCGCTTGATTATCTAGAAAAATTAGGTTTGGAACGCAAAGAAGCACGCTTGCGTTACATCCAAAACTATTGGACGGATAAGGTGCGAAAACATCCCAACATCATCGTTAATACTCCCGTAGAGCGGCATCGGTCATGTGCGATTGCGAATGTAGGTATCAAAGGTATGAAGCCGCATGATTTAGCCAAAACACTGCTCGATAAATACAAAATTTGGACAGTAGCCATTGATGAAACCGTCGTGCATGGCTGTCGCATCACACCGAATATTTATACCACTACGGAGGAGTTGGAGGTATTTGTAGAAGCACTAAAAGAGTTAGGCGCAGCATAAAATACAAGCGTTCATCCTCATAACGAGAATGAACGCTCCTTATACCTTTTTATGTTCTGTTCTTGATTATAATTCGTAACAAGTGATTTTGACTTATCTTAGGAAAATTACTTCTTCCGCATGTTGCCACGCTTCACTGCGGATGATTAGAAAATAAACACCATTCGTTAAAGTTTGTCCATCCACAACAAAGTTGTTTGCCCCTTTTTCTACATCTACCGTTTGTTCATACACTACTCTACCGTGTATATCCACAAGATGTACAACTCCTGCAGTAGCTGCGTCGCTTTCAATATGCACATTTAAGAAGTCGCGTGTAGGTTTTGGATACGATTCCACCACCAATTTAGCATCTAACTGTACTACTTCTATGGAAGAATGCTCTACAGAGCCATCCAAATCTTGCATAGCGAGGCGATAATAATAGGTGCGCCCTGCCACGATGTCCTTATCCTGATAAGTGTAAGTACTCGGTGTGAGTGCGTCGCCTGCTCCATCTATCCAAGCGATTTTGTCGAAGTTTCTACCATCTTCCGAACGCTCCAGTTGATAGCCATCGAAGTCTATCTCTGCCGCACTTGCCCATGCTAAAGCGATATGACTTTCTGCATCTTTCGCGCTAAAGGAAAGGAGTTCGACGGGGAGGTTTACTGTAACAGAGCAACTAGATGGTAGAAATTGTTGAACAAATTCCCCATCGTTAGGATCGGATGTACTGGTATCAGGATAGAAAAATGAGACATTGGGAGTAGTAGATTCATCTAAATCTGTGGTAGCTAAACAAAAATCACATGTTCCTGTTAAGCCACTAGGTACATCTACAGCTATAGTAGCTATTGTATACCAAACATCTTCCATCCAGCTTTCTGGAAAAGTAAAAGGAGGTGGAATAGGATAGACTCCAGAGAAAGCTTCTACATAATCCGTACCGAATGTGTACCTCTCAGATTGAGTGGCAATCGCATACTGAGTAGAAGCTACACTAACATTTACATCACCACAAGCTTGTGGCCATACTATTCCAAATGTAATATCTATAATAGCATCTTGGCCCATAATAGGTAATCTAACACCTGTAGTCTCTCTTATCTGCAATTCAAGTGTTTGACTACCACCAGTATTTACTAATTGCATTTCAAAAGATTGGCAGCTTACACCAAAGTAGAATAATAACACTAATAGTGTTAAGTAATAGTTTTTCATAGCTTCATTTTTTCACTTAAATATATATGCAAATATAAAACATACATTAATATATCATATGAAAAAAAGAGGCTATATTTAGACAAGAATTACAACTTGGAGTCCTTTAATTTTAGCAAAAAATATAAACTTATAACAAATAAAAATTTGTTTATCAATATTTTATACAATAATAAAAGGCACAATAATTAGAATTATTATGCCTTTACTACATACAAGAATTAAGCTCTTACTGCAATTTTTTTTAGATAAATCTAGGGAATTTGTTCTACCACAATGTTATTAGGCGTGAAAAAGCCTACCGTTTGAAGTACTCTTTCCCTATCACTCAATCCACCATTATACTTTACCTCACCATCTAGATTGACATCTTCCACATAGTAACCACTAACTATATTATTAGGCGTGAAAAAGCCTACCGTTTGAAGAATTTTTTCCCTATCACTCAATCCACCATTATATTTCACCTCACCATCCCCATTCGCATCCCCAGGAATTAGCATCATTACCCCCCCCACATTCATCTGTGCATTTGTACCCCAAGTAGGCGTAGCTGGATCCGTAAAATCAATAGTCGTCACGGTTTGGGCTTGTAGCATATAGCCGCTACCTAATAACATAAAAAATAAAAGGAATCGCTTCATAAGTTTTGTATTTAATAAGCGGGTTAGTCGGATAATAGTGCATGAAAAATGTTAAGCATAAATTTAATATTCAACATTTTTCATGCTGGATATTTTATCCAACTAATCAAACATAAACAATGCTTATGCTTTAATTATTAATCAATATTTCGAATAGAGGAAAAGCGGCACAGACAGATATGTACGTATATGATATCGCACATGAAATGTAGGATAAGCTTTTCTCTATGCCTTTAATGTTAATTTACTTATCACAAATGTATTACTTTTTTAGCTTTCATGCCTGCTTTTAAAGGGGATTTTTTATGAACCGCAGTCCAGTATACATACATAGCCGAAAATCGTATATATATTTGCTAATCAAAAGTCTATTACATATGATAACTACACTACATCGCTTGGCGCAATGGAAGCTCGTTTTACCGCTTGCTCTTGCTTTTGCTTGCTTTACGGGCTATCTTTTTCCCAATTATCAAGCACAGCTTTCTGCTTTAGCAGGCGAAGAAGTGCAATTACTCGACCTCTATCCCTCCTACTCCACCGCTGAAGTGCAGCAACTTTTTAGCTCCATTCAGTCGGAAGGTATTGCTATTCATCAGCGCGTTACGAGCGTTTGGGATATGATTTATCCGCTTATCTATACGAGCTTCACGATGCTGCTATTAAGTCTACTTCTAAAACGCGTTTGTCCCCCAAACTCTCTACTCCAATACCTCGCTTTTTTTCCACTTATCGTTATGGGCTTCGACTATGCCGAAAATTTCAATACGCTTCAACTACTTGATAGCTTTCCTAACTTAGACGATGCTTTAGTGGCAAAAGGGTCACAATTGACCAATTATAAACATCGTGCTACGGGATTTTTATTAGGTTTTATTGTCCTTTCGGCGATTGGCTATGGCGCGAAGTGGGCAAGGGAGCGGGTGAAACAATAGCATTTAGAAGCTGATTTCCTATCAGCTTCTAAATTACAGCATGCTAATTTAGCCGCTAATGGGAAATTAGCGGCTAAACATCCTACTCCACCTCCACACGAATCCCTTCCGAATGGCTCGTAAATTCAGGCGCGTACATGCACTGAATGGTGGTGATACCATTCGAGAAATCGCCTTCATGCACTACCCGTACTGGATACTCAAATACATGCGTTCCCTTCGGGAGGTAGCTAAAGAAGAAATTCGTAGAGGCATCACGCGTACTTTCGTAATAGCCCAAGCCACTCTTCCATTTATATTGACTCAGCACATTGATGGGTTCAAAACCACTTGCGCGTGCGTCCTTCATGTGGACATATTCCATTGGTCTATCCACTCGAATTTCGATACGGACTTGCAGTTTATCGCCAGGTGTTAGTTGCGCGCCTTCGCTGAGGGCTTCTAGTTTCGGGCCAGTTGGCGAATTGACTTCTTTATAGAGCTGCTTTTTCAATTGTAGCGGCGTTTCCTCGAAGGTCGTTATCTTATCCAACTGCTCGAAGTATTGCCAATATAAGCCGCCCCAAGCTACACCTTTGTTCGGGTTTTGCACCCGCACGGTCGCCATATCTGCGGTAATTTCATCGGCTGTCCATTGTGCTTTGTAGTAGCCTGTGCCTGCTTCGGCAGTTTGTTGTGCTTTTTTCAACTTCGCTTCATGGATTTCTGGATTGCCTGCATTATCAAAATGCACGTCTACCATTTTATCATCCAAGAGCCAGTTATCGCCATTCATTAGGAGGGCGTAGACGGCTGCGGCAGTCGCTTTGGTGGTTTTCCAATGCGTCGTTTGCTTCGTCTTTAGCATCCAAACTTTTAGGTCTTCTACGGCGCGGCTATCCTTCGCCACTTCGCTAAAGGCTTCTATCATCAAGGCATGGGTTTCTATCGGCAACTGATACCAATAGTAGCCATTATCGTACTTCCAATACATGCCCAACTCTGGATGATTGATAGCGCGTTCTTTTAGCGACTTGATGATTTTAGCAGGCGTTGCTGGCTTATCAAAACGCTGCAAGCCTAATGCCAACATGCCTTGCTGATAGACGGATTTTTTTACCCAAAATTCATCGCCTTGCCCTAGATAGTAATCTACTACTTTTTTGAGCTTGCCTTCTATTGGGTAATGCGTGTAGAACGAGCGGGTATATAAATAATGTATCACGACAGGGTCGAGCTGATCGAGTTCGTAATTGCGTTGGCGGTTGTAGTGCTTAATCACTTCCTCATCCACGAAGCGTATCGCATTATCCACCAAGCGTACTACCCGCGCATCTTGCTGAATGCTTTGTACGCCCAATTTATCCAAATGTCCTAGTCCTTCTAGCAAATATTGCGTCATGTACCAGCTTTCGCGTCCGCCTTTGAACCATGCAAAGCCACCATTCGGTGCTTGGCGTTCGATGATTTTATCTAAGGCACTCGCTTGTTCCTTTGCCATTTTATTCAGGTCGAAGAGTAAGCCAATGTTACGCTTTTGCGCTTCTTCACTTTGAGCATTGAGTACCCAGGGCGTTTCTTCCAAGAGCGCGTATTTCAGCTCTTGATTTTTCGATAAATTGCTTTGTAGCGCGCCTGCATCTGTATTTTTCCATGTCTCAAATACTTCCTTCACGCGCGGGTGCGAGTTGGCTACGGAAGTTGCCAAGCTATTCGCATAGTAGCGGCTAAATACTTGCTCGATACACTCATGCGGATATTCCATGAGGTACGGCAAGGCTTGCACCGCGTACCAAGCGGGATTGGAGGTAAATTCCAGCGTCAGGCTTTGATGCTCTAGCGTACTAGACGCGCCTGAATTTTGGAGACTCGCAAAGGTGAATTCCTCCTTTTGCTTGCCACGAATCGGGAGTGGCATGCTTTCTGTTACGAGCATTCGATTAGTCAAAATGGGGAGGACATTTTCTTCACCATCGGAGAAATTGCCCGCTTTTGCGACCACTCGATGCACTAGCGCAGGCACTTTCGCTACGGACGGCACTTTGAGCGTCCAAGCCAAGCGCGCCGATTGCCCTGCTGCTGCTGTGAAATTCGCTTCGCTATTATTGAGTGCGAATAAGCCTTCCACGGGCTGCATGGTGGTGGCATCTAACAATTCTATCATGGCATTTCCAGCCATTGCCGTTTCGGTGAGGTTGCTCACTTTAGCGGTGAATACAATCTCGTCGCCTTCACGTAGGAAGCGTGGGGCATTCGGCTGCACCATCAATTCTTTTTGTGTGACGGTGGTGTTTTGTGTCGTGCCTATTTTTAAATCCTTCGTATGCGCCAATCCCAAGAATTTCCACTTCGTAAGGGCTTCATTCATGGTGAATTTGATGATGATATTGCCGTCTTTGTCCGTTTTCAGATTTGGGAAAAAGAAGACCGTTTCTTTCAAATTCTTACGAATCGGTACATTCGATAAATCTGCGCTTGGCGGCGACGGTGGTGGTGTGGTCTGTGGTGCAGTAGCATCTGCTGCGACCATTACAGCTTCCTCTTGTACCATTTCTACAGACTCCATTTCCATAGTGGGCGGTGCAGACATTTCTGCATTAGCTGTGCGGCTTTTTAATAAGCGACCTTGTCTGCCTCTTCCAGCACCTACGGAATAATTACCAGTAACATCAGAACGCCAGAGATAATTATTGAAGCCAAACCAATCCAATTGCTCATAGCGGCGATAGTTTTCCATGCGGTAGCCTTGTGAAGGATAGTTCACTTGTCGCCCACGCACCTGACTGAAGTGTTGAGCATTAGAACCACGACTCGCGAAAGCTGTCGGATATGGATTTAAGCCCCAGCTATGCCCTACGAATTGGTCGAGCGAAGCATCGTATAAGCCCGCCACCATTTCGGCAGCTACTTTTTCGCCTTTCGGGCCGCTTATTTTGATTTGCCATTCTTCTTCTTGCCCTGGCGAAAGCTTATCGCGAAAAGTCGCGTATTCAATCTTCAATTCCTTATTCGACCAGGGGACTACAATCGTCTGTGTACCATTGAAGGCGCGATTGTATTTCACATAATTCAAATGCACATAAAAATCACCTCGGTCTTCTTCCTTGATGGCTTCTGTCATGCGCTTAATATTCTTCGCACTTATCCACTCGTCTCGTACGCGCTTGCCATCGCGTTCTACCTCAAATAGCACATTCAATTCTTTCGCTGCTGTACCTATATATATGTTCGCCGTCTCTTCTGGCTGATACGATTTTTTGTCTAGTAAATGCCAGCCGAGTTCTGCAAAAGGCACTTTTTCTGCCTTTAAGTCATAAAGCGTGAAATGACGTTCTAGTTCCACAGCTTTGCCGTATTTGTCTTGTGTTTTTAGTGTCAAGACATAGCTGCCCACTTTCCAATTCGTATTGCTCCAATCCAATTGTTCGCCATCAACAGTATTGAAATTTTGGCTTATGACTTCCGCGCCTTTTTCCCAATTTTGAATTTCATCTTCTTCCTTATATGGCAAATGCGGGAAGGCTTTTTCAAAGTCTGCTTTCGATAGCAAATATTGGTCAGGCGCGTCCCAATAGCGATTGATGTAGACCTTATCAGGCTGCTTTAAGGCATGAACACTAATCGTGCCACTTGCTGCTTCAAATTCGCCATTGAGATTTTTTGTTCCAATTTCTACTCCTTTAAAGTCATCTAAAGGCGTACGTTCTGCCACATCTACATTCACGGCTAAAGCGACATGTCCCACTTTCACGGAGGTGCTGCCTGAGCGTGTTTCGCCTGTGATGTCCACCACGTCGGCATGGATAGTATAGTGAAATTCTGGATTTCGCTTCGCATCAGCTTCGCGGTCGGGTAAAGCAGGGAATTGTATCCTGAATTTGCCCTCGGCATCAGTTTCTGTTGTGCCATTTTTGATTTCCATGCTTACACCTGTGTTATAGTAGCTTCGATACCACCAGGGCAGCCAGGGATAACGCACCTCACGCACGACGCGATATTGCACCTTCGCGCCATCTATATTATTGCCTGCAAATGCTTTTGCAAAACCCTCGACGCTCACCTCATCATCCAAGCGATAGCTTTCCTTGATAGGCGAAAACTCTACCGCAAATTTTGGACGCTTATATTCCTCTACTCGAAAGGCTTTTTGGCTATTGTTTGTATTGGCACGTAAGAACATTTGCCCTAGCAAACCACTACTTGGCGCGGTGAATGTGCCATTGATAGTGCCGTATTCATTAGTCGTCAGCTTAAGCGTTTCCACATCTTGATAATTCGCATCTACGAGCGTAACTTCTACGGCTTTGTTCGCTGCAATGCTTGGGATTCTGTCCTTATCTCGGTGCAGTACGATACCTTTAAAATACACCGTTTGTCCAGGGCGGTAAATTGCTCTATCTAGGAAAAAATAGGTTTGTACATTTTCCTCAATAGGACGGTCATAGCTATAATTGGAATAGCCATTACTATAAAATAACTCATCCTTTCCTTTAGAAAATTTGACTTGGAAAGTACGTGAATTTACAGGGTCAGCCGTCACAATGCCCTGCTTGTTGGTCATCCCTTTACCAATGCTGCGAATTTTATTTTTCCGTAAAATGCGGTCATAGTCGCGCTGAAAAAATTCGGCTTGTACGCCTTGCATGGGTTCGCCTGTTTCGCGGTCTACAACTACGAATTGTGTTTTATCCTCATTGTTTTTTCGTGTCCAATAGCCAATATTCG
>JAHDCQ010000024.1:19702-21448 GCA_020629845.1 Saprospiraceae bacterium
ACTACGAATTGTGTTTTATCCTCATTGTTTTTTCGTGTCCAATAGCCAATATTCGATACTGTGGTGATGGCGAAACTTGTCCACGCATCATCTTTCATGTTCGCATTGTCAGATAGTAAAATGGCGTACTTTCCAAGCGGCAAAGCTTTCACTTTCACCTCCACGCTATGCTGGTTAAAATCGCCATCATTAGGTAAGTCCACCGACCACTTGGAATGTACCGGCTGCTTTTTGATAACTGCCAATTGCTGGCGCGCATTCATCTGATGTAGCTTCTCCCCTGCTTGGGCATCTATAGTTACTATTTTAAAATAAGCGCGCTCCATATTGCGGTGGCGCACCAATGCCAAGATGGGACGATTCGGCAAATTCACCTGCTCCAACTCCAAACCAAGCTGCTTAAATTCAATACTCGATAGCTGCACTTTACACAATTCCGCACCATAGCTATCAGGATAATCCTTAATGGCTTTTGTCAGGATTTCGTGCGCTTTTTTATTGTCCCATTTGTATGGTTCGCCCGTCTTTGCTTTGTATTGTTGCCCTCGGTTGTGGTAGTATACGCCTTGCTTATGCAAAATTTCCGAAGCCATATCGTGGCGTGCATATTTATCGTATAACTCCTCCAATGCCTTTAGATATAAGCCTCCTTTATCATCCACGATGGCATTGTTGTGCATAAACTCCAATCGCTTCAATTCCACATCTATCAGCGCGGCAGGCTTGCGGTCTTTGAGGTGCGTTTTCGTCAAATCTTGTAGCAATAATAAGGTCTGATACTTGAACGCGCTTTCGTCCTTTGCGGCATAGGTCGCATTGGCAAAGGTTTCCGCATCCTCGAAAACGCTAGGGTCGTCCAAGTAGAATTTATAGGCAGGTTCGGTGAGGTAGCTGCGCTCGTTCGTAAAATGCGCCAACGCACGATGCGCCAACACATCATATAGCGTGGGGCGTAAGTCTTCGCTGCGGTTGCCTTCTACCAAAATGGCTGTAAAATCTGCATTTTTGACGCGCTTTAAATCCGCATTCGCTAAGGAAGTTTTATAGAGTGTATTGGCTTTATGAAGCAACTGCTCTATCGTCCAAGTTCGCATGTCCTCGCTAGGCGTATCGCTGGCAAGGCTGGTGCGGTCTTTGAATCGCCAATAGTTATTATCTACATATTGCTGATAGAGTTCTGCCGTAGTAGATTGTAGGATATTTTTGACGGGAAAATCGGCAGTCGCTATCTCCGCGTCCATCTGTTCGATAGCTTTCACCAAGCCATCTTCCTCTAGCGATTTCGTGTATTTGGCTCTATAAATGACCGTCTTCACGAACTGCGGCGCATTTTCTTCCGACTTTGCCCGTTCGTAGAGCGCGTTCACTTTTTCCAGCGCCGATTTTGGTAAGCCTTGTTGTTCGAGGGAATCAATCGCGCGCCATTCTGCCGCATAATCATCTTGATTGAAGTGTAGCATTGGAATTTCCGTATTCGTTTTGAAGCTCTGCAACATCAGCAATCCAAATAAGCCAATCGCCGCGATGAGCATTGATATTGTTTTCATAAATTTATGGTATTTGTCTTTGGAGCGTCGCGCTGCGACTTTTTAGTCTTTGGTCTTTAGTTACTCACTCTCTAAAGACCAAAGACAAAGTGCCAAAGACCTGCAAATTACTACTTTTTAGATGTGTAATCTGTTTGATGAGAACATTAAATCGTTTTGTTTAACTTGCTTTTAACGCCTGTGGGTGGGGTTTTGTGAT
>JAHDCQ010000024.1:21548-32690 GCA_020629845.1 Saprospiraceae bacterium
TACAGGCTTTAAGGTTTTAGTACTTGTTACTCTGACAATTTTAAACCATCGATGATTCAAAATTGTCAGAGAATATCAGTTATTTTGAAAGGAAATTATTGCAATAAAAAGGTATCACGAACTATGTTATAACTCCCAAAAATTCCTAGACCTCCTTCAATATTGTTGAATACAGGAGAAGGCTCTACGAATGGGTCAGCGAGTCCTTTTCGTTGTTGGTCACTAGTTGTAGCATATTCAAAATATGCTTCACTCATGCTGAAAACTTCTAAAATGAGCTGTCTATCAAATAATACATCATTATGAAAAACAATATTATTATCAATTAGTGCTGTAAATTCACCTTCATTTTCAGCTAAAGCTGTTGCATCGATAATAACAGCATCTAATAGACTATTGTACCGTACATTATCTCCAAAATCAGGAGTAGTATACAATTTTATAAGTGGTTCCACAGGATTATTTGGAGAAAAGGGTGAAAAATCAGTTAGATAGTAAAATCTTATGCCAATTCGCTTATGTTGTTCTTCTGTTTTAGCAAGTAATAAGGATAACTGAACTTGTAAATTGTAAATATGATATGGAGTACTACTTACTTTTACGAACTGAATTTGTTGAAAATTAGATAATACATTTGGAGGTTTCGGGACACTTGAAATAGCATTGACTTCAGGCAAATTGGGTATTTCTACACTTAAACGATATGGACTATCTGTTTCGTCTCCTACTAAGTGTCCTTCTTCAGTAGTATAGTAACCAATGTCACCAGTTTTTTCAGGCAACACAAACTTATCAAGTAAGATGCTTGAACCATCTGGATATTGCACGCTGACAGTAGCATTATCTATCACTTCATAGTTTAAGACATCCGTAGTATTTAAGGATTTGGTAATAGCTACTTGCCATTCCTGCTTAGGGCTAAAAATACAATTTGCTACTGCTTGACTAGGTAATTGGTCTAGCTCGAAAGTAGTTTCTTTGACACAAGCAGTACAAATAATTATAGCTGCGATATAAGTAAATATTCTCATGTTTTTAGAATTTAAAGCCATAACTAATAGACGGTATAAGAGGAATAAGGGAAACTGCTTGAAACTTGCCCGATGTCGTATCAGTATCATCACTAAATTGACCTTCAAATACATAGCGGATATAATAAGGATTGCGATTATTGTAAGCATTGTATACGCTAAAATCTAGTGTTTGCTCGCCCCATTTTGTTTTTTTGAAAAAACTTACACCTATATCCAAACGATGGTAGCTAGGCATTCGGCTACTATTGGTCTCTCCATAATTTACGATTTCTTCTAGTTGTCGAACAAAGGAAACTGGCGAAGTAAGACTTATTAGATTTCGTTCTGAAGTATTTCGAAACTCATTTACATTGGGTGGAAAATTAATATTTGGGTAAATAGTCCTTGGCAATGTAACAGCATTGCCTGTAGCAAATACCCAATTCAAATTCAGCCTTATACGCTCCGAAAATTTATGTGTTAACACTAAAGCGATGTCGTGTCTGCGGTCATATTTATAAGGGAAGGCACGTCCAAAATTAATTTCATCAAATTGTCTATCTGTATAAGATAATGTATATGCTAACCAACCTGTCGTATTGCCTGCGCGCTTTTGAGCAAACAATTCAATGCCGTAGGATTCACCTATCCCGTCAATTGCAACTTTGTCTTCCCAATCTTTTCCTTCAATTAAAAAAGAAGCCCCTTCCTTATAGTTTACCAGTCCTTTCATTTGCTTATAATAAGTTTCTATGCTAAAGTTGTACTTCTTATTAGGCTGAAAAGACAAGCCTGCTGCCACTTGACTCGATTGTTGTGGAGGTACATTATCAGTAGGTGGCACCCATAAATCCGTTGGTAATCCCAAGCTAGAATTAGTTAATAAATGTAGGTACTGCTGCATTTGGGCATAGGAAGCATCGAATGTCCATTTTTTACCTAGAAAAAAGCGTGTATTAAGACGTGGCTCTATTGAAGTGTACTGTTCGCCACGTACATTAAATAGCGAAGCATGAAGTCCGAGATTAAGTTGCCACCAGTCAGTCAATAGAATATTATCTTCCACATAAATACGGCTCTCTAACGCATCAATAGATGGGGCATTGGTAGCTAAAGAATCACTCACACCACTCAGCACACCAGGTTTAAAACGGTGCTGAGTTGTAGCAGTCCCGAATTTGATATTATGAGCAGGCACAGGAGTATAAAAGAAATCCATTTTCACTCCTACATCATCTACATTGGAAATGTAATCGAACAAGTACTTATCTAATACGGGTTCTTGATTTTCATTCAAGACATAAAAATTATAATCCGCCCCTGTATTAAAACGATACCTATTATAGAATAGATTTATATTACTAAATAGCTTACTATTAAACTGATGATTCCAACGTAAAGAAGCAATTCGATTACCCCAGTTTACATATTCTTCGGCAGTCTCTTCTCCATAAGAGCCACTATATTGAGATTTGAATTTTAATTTATCATTACCTGCATAGATGGTAGCAAAAAGCCTATCTTTATCCGAGAGCTGATAATTAAGTTTAGCATTAAGGTCATAGAAACTGAAGTTATTACGTTCTCCTTGATTATTAATAAGGGCAGCAGGTAATAAAGCTAGTTCATAAAGAGAACGTCGTCCTGATACCAAGAAAGAACCTTTTCCCTTACTAATCGGACCTTCTAAAAGCAATTTAGAAGCTACAATACCCAAATTACCTTGTCCTTTAAGTTCTTTTTTATTTCCGTCTTTCAATCTTATATCCAATACGGAAGACAAACGCCCACCATAGCGGGCTGGGAATCCACCTTTTATCAAATCAATATTACTAATAGCATCAGGATTAAAAGTAGAGATAAACCCAAATAAATGGGAAGGATTATAGACTGGAATACCATCAAGTAGAATAAGATTTTGGTCTGGTCCACCACCTCTCACGTAAAAGCCACTTGTACCTTCATCTCCGAACTTTACGCCAGGCAAAAGTTGAATAGCTTTCAGAATATCCGCTTCCCCGCCAAGCGAAGGAATGCCTTTGAGTTCTTTGGCTGATAGGCGTATTGTTCCTAAGCGATCATCATTCGTGCCACGTCTTGCTTTTACTTCCACAGTAGATAGTGCTACCGTAGGCGATAGATTAATATCTAACTGCTGATTTTCAGTTAAAGAAATGACAAGCGTATCTGCCTGATAACCAATATAACTCACAACTAACTCTACTTCACCTTTTGGTAAGCTCAAACTATAAAACCCATAGTCGTTAGTATTTGTACCTTTCTGATTTTTTTCCTCATAAAGGTTGGCCCCAATTAAATTTTCACGACTTTCTTTGTCTTTTATGTAGCCTGATAGGGTGTAGGTTTGGGCCTGAATACTACAAAAACTACAAATAGCTATTAAGGATAATATGATTTTCGTCATTATAATACATTTTTTTAAGAGTCTGCTTAGGAGTTTTTACAAACTAAAACCAATAATTTAGTGTAAGTAAAAATCCAAACATGATGGTAAACCTGAAACTATCTGACTTATGTTTTCTTAAATCTTAGAGTGTTTTTTGGTAAAAAATATAAAAATTGCCTTGATTGTTTAGCTTGATGACTTATGAAAAGAAGGTTAAATTTGAATAGTTTAATACAACACAAAGATAAAATAAATACATGCAAAGTCTACGGAACAATTGTTAAAATTTGACAAGTCTGGCAGTTTAAGTTTTTTTGTGTAAACCACTTTATCGTATCTTTATGCAATACAAAGCAACACAAAACGCTATATTAAGGTATATCCACAAGGATAAATCAATCAAAAATCAAATTTGAAAACACATACTATGACGACTACCAACTTGAAAGCAATTTTGCTATTGGCAACGCTCTTGCTAGGACTAAACGCTTGTAAAAAATCAGTGGATGCCCCCACCGAACTCACCGAAGATGTAAGCGCGTACATTTATGGATATACTTCTGGTGTGGTGTCCAAAGCAGCACCTATAAAGGTGCGTTTTGCACAGGCAGCCGTGCCATCCGAACAAGTCGGGCAAGCGGCTGACGCAGTTTTTAATATTAAGCCTTCAGTGAAAGGAAAAGCCGTTTGGGAAGATACGCAAACGCTACGTTTCGAGCCTGAACAGCACCTAAAATCGGATGAGGAGTACAGCGCACGAGTCGAATTGGCGGCACTTTTTGCGAGTCTACCTGATGATTTGAAAAACTTTACCTTCAATTTCAGAACACGCAAACAAAACCTCAATATCATGGTCGGTGGCTTGCAAGCCCTTGACCTCAGCGACCTCAGCAAGCAACAAATCAAAGGTTCACTACAAGCTACGGATGTGCTAGAAGAGGGAGATTTAAGCGAACTTTTAGTAGCTAAACAAGGCAGTCGCAGCCTACCCGTGAGTTGGGATTTTCAGGCAGGGAGTACCAATCATGCGTTTACCATCAATGGTGTGGAGCGTAGTACAGATGCTTCCGTAGTAGAATTAAATTGGAATAATAATGGCAAAAAAGCCACCCAAGAAGTAGCCGTTCGCAGCCTCAAAGATTTTGCACTAACCAATGCTCAAATGCTTTCAGGCGATGAGCAGGGCTTCGCACTTTTCTTTTCTGACCCGCTACAAAAAGACCAAAATTTGGAGGGCCTCATACAACTTTCGGACTATGATGGCAATTTCCGCTACCTCATTGATGGGAATGAATTGCGGGTATATACTAATGAACGTCTTGCAGGGGCGCATACGATAACGGCAGCGGCTGGCTTAAAAAATATCAGCGGCAATCGCTTGGGAAATAGCGCGACTTGGGATTTAAGTTTTGGCAGCATGAATCCGCAAGTGCGACTCGTGGGCGAAGGCGTGATTTTGCCCGCTTCAGATGGCTTGCTATTTCCCTTTGAAGCGATAAATCTAAATGCCATAGAAGTCGAAGTATTTAAGATTTTCAATAATAATATTTCCCAATTTTTGCAATTTAATGATTTTGATGGGGTCTATAATTTAGAACCCGTTGGGCGAGTAATTACGCAGAAAAAAGTACTACTCAATAGCCTCAATGCAAACGCCAATTCCAATACTTGGACACGCTACGCCCTCGACTTAGACCCATTGGTACAAGACGACCCCGATGCAATTTATCAAATCAGTATCGGCTTCCGCCCTGGCTATAGTAATTATGATTGTGGGAATGCGGAAGACAGCGAAGACTTAGCCCTTTCGGTAGTGCAAAATGAGGGCGAGGAAATCAAGAGTATGTGGGCAAGTTGGTATGGCTTTGGCGGCTATTACGAAAACTTTTGGGAAGAACAGGAAGACCCTTGCAAACCTGCCTATTACAACCAAGACCGCTTTGTGCGCCGCAATGTAGTAGCGAGTAATTTAGGGATTATTGGAAAATTAGGCAAAGATAAATCCATCACGACTGCCGTGACGGATTTACGTACTGCAAAGCCTGCTGCCAATGTCAATTTAGATTTTTTGGACTACCAGCAACAAGTCATTGCTAGAGCGCAAACGGACAGCAAAGGTTTTGCAAAAGCCGAACTCGAACGCGAACCATTCCTTATTATCGCCCGCAAAGGGGACGAACGTGGCTACTTAAAAATGCAAGCTGGACAAACGCTTTCCCTTAGCCGTTTCGATGTCGCAGGCCGCGAAACGAAGAAGGGACTCAAAGGCTTTATCTATGGCGATAGAGGCGTGTGGCGACCAGGCGATTCTTTGTTTTTAAATTTTATTTTAGAAAGTGAAAATAAGGACTTGCCCTCCACTTATCCCATCACTTTTGAACTTAGTGATTCGCGTGGACAGCTACAAGTGCGCCGCACGACGAGCGAACGGGTAGGCAATATTTACGCACTACACACCGTCACCGCAATGGACGCGCCAACGGGCAATTGGACAGCCCAAGTGAAAGCAGGAGGCGCGACGTTCACCAAAATTCTAAAAATAGAAACCGTAAAGCCCAATCGCTTGAAGGTTAATTTAGATTTTGGGAAAGAAAAACTCTCTTATGCCGACGCGCCTTTGCAAGCAAATATGCAAGTCAATTGGCTACACGGCGCGCCTGCTCAAAACCTGAATACCAAAGTCGAACTGCAAGTAAAAGCAAAGGATACCAAATTCGATAAATTCAGCGAATACAAATTTGATGACCCTGCGCGTAGCATCAATGCTGAACCGAAAACCGTATTTGAAGGCGCAGTAGATGCGAATGGCAGCGCGACGTTCACGACAGAAATTGCGAATAAAAACGCGCCTGGGCAGCTCATCGCTAAGTTCAAATCAAGGGCTTTTGAGTCGGGCGGGGATTTCAGTACCTCTACGTCTACTTATATTTATGACCCTTATGAAGCGTACACAGGCTTATACATTCCTGAAAATAAATATGGCAGAAAACGCATCGAAGTAGGTAAAAATGGTACGATTGATTTTGCAGCCGTTAGCAAAGATGGCAAGCCACTTGGTGAACGTAAACTCAATGTTGGTTTATATCGCGTGGATTGGCGTTGGTGGTGGGAACGTGGTCGTGATAATGTATCGCGCTACAACAGTAGCAATCACACGAATGCAGTAAAAAATCAAATCATCACCACCGACAGTAAAGGCGAAGCAAAATGGACACTAAAACCCGACGATTGGGGACGCTATCTCGTGCGCGTATGTGATGAAGTAACGGGACATTGTGCAGGCGATTATTTCTATTCGGGTTCGCCCTGGTATGAAGAGGAAAATAGCAATCGGGAAGCATTGGCTATGTTGGCATTTACCGCCGATAAAGAGGAATATGAAGTAGGCGAAACGGTGAAATTGAATGTTCCAGCAAGTAGTGTCGGGCAGGCATTGGTGAGCATAGAAGACGGCACGCGTGTACTGGAAACCTTCTGGACGGACACCAAAGCGGGTGACAACACCATCAGTTTCAAAACGACACCTGAAATGGCACCGACTGCTTATGCGAATGTAACGCTTATTCAGCCACATAATCAAGTAGAAAATGACCTTCCGATTCGGATGTATGGCGTTATTCCTTTGAGTGTTCAAAATCCTAAAACGAAACTCGAACCTGTGCTAAAAATGGCAAGCGAACTCAAGCCCGAACAAAATGTAGTAATAGAAGTCAGCGAGAAAAATCGTCAGCCGATGGCTTATACCATTGCAATGGTAGATGAAGGCTTGCTGGATTTGACAAATTTTAAAACCCCAAATCCACACGATGTTTTCTATGCCCGCGAAGCTCTGGGTGTGAAGACTTGGGACATGTACAAATACGTACTCGGCGCGCAAAGTGGCGAATTGCAAGGCATCCTAAGCATCGGTGGAGATGGTGAAGTGGAAATCAATGACGATAAAAAACAAGCGAATCGCTTTAAGCCTGTGGTGCGGCATATCGGACCATTTTATTTAGCCGCAGGCAAAAAGGCAAAGCATACGATAAAAATGCCGAATTATATCGGTTCAGTACGCACCATGCTCGTGGCAGCAGGTAACGGTGGCGCGTGTGGAAAGGTAGAAACAACTACGCCCGTAAGAAATCCATTGATGGTGCTAGCAACCTTGCCGCGTGTGCTTGGCCCAGCCGAGCAATTGCGCTTGCCTGTTTCGGTATTTGCAAATGACCCAAAGGTAAAAAATGTCACGGTCACCGTAGAGGAAACAAGCGGCTTGGTACGCTTACGAGGCGCGAAAACACAGCAATTGCAGTTTAGTAGTCCAGGCGAAAAACTCACTGAATTTTTCCTAGAAGTAGATGAAGCGGTAGGCGTTGCCAATTTCAAAATCACGGCTAAAGGCAACGGCTTCACGAGCAGTCAAGATATTGAAATGGACGTGCGAAATCCGAATCCATTCATTAATAGTGTGCAAGATGTGGTTTTGGAATCGGGAAAATCGCATGAATTCAACTATTCTATGATTGGAATGTCGGGTACGAATACCGCTATTTTGGAGGTGTCCAATATTCCACCTATCAATTTGGATAAGCAATTGAAATACCTCTTGCGCTATCCGCATGGCTGTATTGAACAGACGACTTCGGGAGCATTTCCGCAATTGTATGTGCATCAATTATTGAATTTGACTGAAGAACAGCGCGAAAAAATACCGACTAATATCCGCGCAGCCATTCGCCGAATAAAGCAATTTCAACTTGCTGATGGCGCGTTTGCCTATTGGCCAGGCGGCAGTTATGCCAGCGAATGGGGAACGAATTATGCAGGGCATTTTCTACTAGAAGCCCAAAAGCAAGGCTATCAGGTAGATAATAGCTTACTGAATCGTTGGAAAAAACATCAGCAGAAAGAAGCACGAATTTGGACACAAACACAGCAAAGTGCCTACCGCAATCGTGACTTAATGCAAGCTTATCGCCTTTATACGCTTGCCCTCGCTAATGCGCCTGATTTGGGTAGCATGAACCGCTTACGAGAAAGTGGCAGTTTAAGCGAACAAGGACGTTGGCGATTGGCGGCTGCCTATGCTTTAGCAGGCAAAAAAGAAGTAGCGCAACAACTCTTAAACAATGCTAGTACAGAGGTGAAAGCCTATCGAGAATTGGGCTATAGCTATGGCTCGGATGTACGCGACCAAGCGATGATATTGGAGTCTTTGCTACTGGTGGATGATAAAACGAAAGCGGTAAGATTAGTACGAAATATCGCTAAACGCCTAAGCCAAGACCGTTGGCATAGCACCCAAACCATTGCTTATTCTTTGATGGCGATTAGTAAATTTGCAGGTGGTAATGGCATGGATAAGAAATTCCAATTTGCCTATCAAGCGACGGGGCAAAAGCGTGTTTCGGCAGGCTCGGATTTACCGATTATGAACATCAACTTACCAACAAGCGGTGGCGCGCAAAACCTACAAGTCGAAAACTTGAATGATGGGCCACTTTATGCTCAAATCATCCTTACAGGACAGCCTGTAGCTGGCAATGAAGTGGAACAAGCCAAGGATTTGAATTTAAGCGTGGAGTATAAAGACACGGAAGGCAATACGATTGATGTATCGCAGCTAGAACAAGGCACGGACTTTGTAGCGGAAGTGACGGTAAAAAATCCAAATTCACTAGGCATCAGTTATGAAGAATTGGCTTTGACACAGATTTTCCCATCAGGTTGGGAGATTTTGAATAGTCGTGTGGATAATTTCGGGAGTCAAAAAGGCGACACGCCCGAATATAAGGATGTGCGCGACGATCGTGTGTACAGCTATTTTGATTTGCCACGTAGCCAACAGCAAACGTATCATGTTCAGTTGAATGCCGCCTATCAAGGGCGTTATTATCTGCCTGCCGTAGAGTGCAGCGCGATGTATGATGAGACGATTGCCGCTAATACGCGTGGGCAGTGGGTGGAAGTCGTGCAGGCGAAGGAAGGCTAGTATCGTATTAATAAAAGGATTATAAATGGATGAGAATAATACAGTACGAAGAAACAGAAAAATTTTATTAGAGTTTGAGAAAATTTTAGAATCACATCTTTCTAATAAGACTTACCCGTATGATGTTATTAAAGATGAAATAATACTACTACTAAAAGAGTATGCTAGACGAATGCTCATTTGGGAAAAACGATTGAAAATGGACGGGTGTGAAATATCAGGTTATTTTCCGATGTATAATATTGCTTTTATATTGAAAGGTGTAAGGTTTGAACTGCCACAGATGTATATATTTATAAACAATAAATTACGTGGACTGGAGTATGCAGATAAGTACATATTAAATGCGTATTTCGCTTGGAAATACTGTATAGATGATAGTATAAAAAGGCAATATGGACTTCCTAACCCTTACACTCCTTACATTGAAATTTTCAAAATAGGAGGAAAAAACCTCATAACTAAATATGATATTTTTGAAGTTTTACATGATAGTTGGATTGGTATTCGCCAGTCTCCATTAAAACAGTATTTTACAGAAACTCCTTTTTGGGATAAAGACTTATAGTGTATAATAGCTAATCTAAAAAATATTAATAAAAGATACAAAATATGCTAAAGCAAAAAATACTACTATATTTTGTTTAGAAATTTTTTAAGATGAGGCTATCCCAAATTTGAGATAGCCTCATTTCTATGCTACAACATCACATTCGCCTTGAGCATTTGTATCCATGAGTGCTACCCTATCCTAGTACGACCACAAATCGTGTTCAAAATTAAAAACTTCGGACTTAATTTTATCCGCCTCTAAAAGCAAATCTACGCCTGATAAATAATCCTGTAAGCGATCATTATTCACATTGGACTCCTTGTAAATATAACTCGAAAAGAAGCGCATTTCAAATAAATCCTCCCAAGTAGTGGGCGAAGCATCATTACCCGCAAAGTTAAAGACACGTTCACGCGCTAAGACTTCTCTGCAATCAGGGAAATAAATCCAAAATAGCGGTAATTCGTATTTCCAATTCCCATTATCATCTTCCACATCTTTGAGGGGTGCAATGCCTAAGATACGTACTTTCATCTGGGAGAGTTCCTCATCAAAATACCAGATTTCTTTGATGCGGATGCGCTTAATATCCTCGTAGTTGAGTTCATCGTGATAAACCTCCAAATGTTCACTAAAATCCACAGGGTCTATTACTGTAGTCGTATCTGTATAGGAGGTCTTTGCTGCTACTTCTTCTAGTGTAAGCGGATTCGTAAATTTATCGTCTTCCTCACTATATACCGTAATGTCGCCATTCAGAGCGGCTTCTATCAGTATTTGTACAAAAGGACGTTCAGGATAGGCAAAAGGCAGATTCATCTTTTCTCGTACGTCAATAACTTGCCACACGCGCTTTTTCCAAAGCACATCTGCTTCCCGAATATGATCATAAGCTAATACGCGCTTATTTTGATGAATGCTGGAGGCTACAATATCATCGAGTGGAGTAGCGGGTGGTGTGCTTGCTTCTGTCAGGATGTTATTAGCGGGCTGCGCGAATACAAAGCTTGAGTAACTAATAAAAATGCCTAGAATGAATAGCTGACATAGTTGTCGCATAATGAACTTATTTTATGGGCATAGCAATACCTACACAAGCGAACACACTTGTGGAGAAAATGCTACAACCGAGTGATGAAATAAGACAATGCGACGCTATATGCTACAAAAGAGCTATAGCCATAAGATTTTATAC
>JAHDCQ010000025.1:0-30159 GCA_020629845.1 Saprospiraceae bacterium
TGAATAATTACACTACAAAGATGGCGCGAAAAGCAAGGCGAGAAACCATCATAAAGGAGGGTTTGGGAAATATCCTCATTTATGAGGAGGAGGATTTTTAAGACATAAAAAAAGCCACCCCGTGAGGAGCAGCTTTTCTGTTTTTGGATAAAAAGAGCAGATTATAAATTATCAAATACAGATAGTGGGATGCCTGTTTCTATGCAAAGTTCTGTGAAATGATTGTTTACAGAAATGTAATCCTCCTCTACATTGGGAAGGCTGTTTAAGCTAGTCGGTACACCATCGTAATCAATCATAGTACGTTCACTACCATTTATAAATACTCGTACACGCTCATTGCCTGGGATACTAGGGTTTGGATTGATATAGACTTCTATTAAATCTCCTTCCTTTAGTGCAGAATTTTTATATAAAAAATCTTCTCTTTCACTATAAACGAAACCTTCAATACCTCTTTCTCGCATAGATAAAACTATTCTACCTATTTCAATGCTAAAGAATTCATTCCTGTTGATTCCCCTGATACGGAAAGCATAACGCCCTCCTCCTTCTTGTACACTGATAGCTTGTTTTAATTTGTAAGCAATTCGGTTTTCCATTTGTGGTGTAAAAGTAGAGCAAAATGCTACATTTCCTAGTCCAGTAGCTAGTGAGCAGTCTATGTTTACATCATTAATGTATATAGATACAGACTTTGTTGCTATAAGTTTATCTTCAAGATAGCCTCTCGCACGAAATTTATAAGACCCTTCGGATAGATTTCGTAAGAATTCATCCTTGTTTGTATTCCAAGTATAAGGCGCATTTAGCTCGCTACGTATAAAAGTCCATTCTTGATTATCATCAAGAAACATTAAATTGATGCGGTCAAAATTAATAGCATCAGTTACTTCAATTTTTAGATTGTCTTTATTGTAAACTTCATTTTGTTCAATATTCATTCTTAGGAAAATCAAGTCTGGCTCTAGTGCTTTGTCAATGGTATGCATGGTACCATCTAATAAATGTATATTCGCTTGTATAATTATTGCAGGTTCTAGGATATTCTTTAAAATATCATCATTATTGCTTTGTGGATTTCCCCATTCGTAAGGTGCTTGGTGTTCTCGGCGAATAAATCTATATGCCTCATCTCCTGCTAGTTTATAACTCAAGTCCACATAATCCACCAAACTAGGCTGCCCAACTTCTACTTCCACAAATATATCTTGTAGGAAATATATCCAAGAGCTATTTGCAGAAGCGTTTTGTATATTAATGCTAATGTTCTCAGGATTAAAAACCTCCGCTTCTGCCTCCTCACATATTTTATGAATCGCAATATCAAAACGCGCCCCTTGTGCGGAATGCACCGCAAAATACATCCGTGTTTCTGTGTCTCGTAAATCCTCGCTTGTGCCAGTCAAAGTGACGGTACTATCCTCCACATCTGGCGTAGCAGAGATATTCCTAAAATCACCATTACGAAAACCCAAAAGGTAGGCTTGTGTCTGCCCTGCGGTAGTGGTTACACTCATTCGGTAAGAGCAGCCCGCTTCCATTCTATCTTTTTCAATAAAAGGAGCATACCAATCGTCGCGCCCTAGTTCTATAGTTTCTTCAAGCAACAATTCCTCTGTGGAACGATTGCTAATTTCGCTTGTTTCCACTAGAATTTCAATGGACTTGCTCGTGTCAATTTGCGTATTGCTAGGCAATTCAGCAGGCGCAATTTGTGTTGGCGTAAAGGTATCTTCAACTAATAATTCGTCCTTTTCGCAGCTTGTAAGGAATAAAGCAACTAGGAGAAGTACGATAGTGCATATTGAATTTTTCATTTGTAGTATTTTTTCTTTTTCTGAATAATTACACTACAAAGATGGCGCGAAAAGCAAGGCGAGAAACCATCATAAAAGAGGGTTTGGGAAATATCCTCATTTATGAGGAGGTGTTTTGAAATAAAAAAATGACCAAGTGAGCGCGTACTCAAATGGTCATTTATATTTGTGGTGTTTAGTATCTCATGTGAACGGTCATTGTTTTTTCAGAAGTATATCCGCGTCTGTCCGTTGCAACCACCCGTAGGTCATACATACCACCAGGTTCCAGATGATCTAAAGCGGTGTCATTTTCATTATGCCGAGTGCCCCATTCATAAGGCGCATGATGTTCTGTACGGACAAATTCTCCATTTATATATAGCTTCACATATCGCACACCACTATTATCTCGCGCATTTACTTTTACATACAAGCGTGCACCTCGCTCGTAATATTCGGTATGTGCAGGCGTGACGAATGAAATTTCTGGTCCGTAGGAGTGAGGAATGCGTTCCTTGTAAATACTAAGTTTGAAATGACTATAATTACGTGCAAAAGCACTAAAGTAAATATAGTTGTCACTCTCTCTTAGGTCATGGGCACACACATAAGTTTCTTTATCCCGTTGATCTAAGCTCTTGTCATAGCGAATCACATACGAGTTCGTAGAATAATTATTATCTGTAGAGCCTACAGTGTATAAATCTGGATTTCCTTCATAAACCCTAAGTACTGCGATGTATTTGAAATTAGGATTCATTTGTTCCTTACGAATATAAACTTTCACTAAATCCTCATCCTCAATGGAGTAAGTTCTTTCGAAGATCTGTGTACGACCACTTCGGTCTTCCAATTCGCTTTCCATTGCCTTAGCATCTGTAATGGAATCTACAGCAATTACTTGTGCTTGGTCTAGCGTTGGCAAGGTCTTTTCGATGTCTGCCTTTGTGCTTTCTAGTTCCGCTAGTTCATTTATGGTGTTATCTTTTTGGCAGCCTGTAAGGAAAAATACGAAAGTGATAGTTGCGATGAATAAGATTGAATTTTTCATGATGCTTAATTTTAAATTGAGTGTTTGTTATTAATTACATCACAAAGATGGCGCGAAAAGCAAGGCGAGAAACCATCATAAAGGAGGATTTGGGAAATATCCTCCTTTATGAGGAGGCTTTAGAAACTGTCATAAATCCCCGATTTTTCCACCACAAAATGTGCCTTATCTTGATGTCTAATCAATCGCCAATATTCTATTTCACAGGAGTGCATCGGGAGGACTTCCATACGGGTATTTTGGGTGAAGTGAAGGGTGAAACCACCCAAATCATCTGCCTCTACGCGCTCTACTTTTAGGCGTTTTCGTTCTCCTCTAGTTAGAATACGCAATTGTTGGTGGCGTAAGCTGCCTTTATATTCATCAAATTCTTCATAAGGCAAGTCCTTTTGTGCTTCATCGGGTTGATACAAATCAAAGTAAGCAACAAAAATTTTCCCATCCTGAATAATGCGCCACGGACATTGCACATGGAGCCCGTAGTAGCCTGTGATGAAGCCATTTTTTTCATTCACAAGGTATGTGCCGAATTGTATCATTTCCATATTTGCTGCGCCTCCATTATTGGTCATTTCTAAACCAATGAGGTATTGCAGTTTTTCTTCGATTTGTGATTTCATATTTTAATTTTTTGTTTCCACGTTCAAAATATATCTCCTAGAACATCCTAATAAATGCCCACCATCACAGGCTTTTTAATAAGCAGTTCTGGCGATTTCGATGCTCTTTTTATGCTCCCTAAATTCAAAAATATCTTCACCACCACCACCTACTTAGCTCCACAGGAGTCATATCACCAAGTGGAATAAAGGCCGCCCAATAGAAAGGATGCGCTTCGTGGAAATGCTTTTCGATAAAATCAAGTTTGGCTTGGCGTAAGGCAGCATCTTTTGGCATGTCGTCCTTGATATAGGTATAAAAAGACTCCATTAGCTCTTGTGTCTTTTGGTCATTCACACTCCAAAGACTTGTAATGATGCTTTTTGCACCTGCATAGCTAAAGCCTCGTGCTAGGCTGATGATGCCTTCGCCTACTTGTAGCTCGCCAATGCCTGTTTCACAAGCACTTAAGACCACCATTTCCGCAGGAATTTGCAAGGCATACACCTCTCGATTATAGAGCAAAAAATCATCTTCCGAAGGGCTGAATGCTAGATAAGCATAGTCGCCTGTTTCATCATTTGCTTTACCGTGTGTGGCTAGATGCAGGATTTTAGCAGAAGCCGCTTGACGTATAAAACTCGATTTGGAAGCCGCTTCTCCTGCTATCACTTTGCCACCTACAAGCGATTTTACCCGTTTTGCTTCCAAGATATTATAGGCTAAGGCTTGAAAATCAGTACGCCCATCGTCTGGGAAACTAGGCGCAATCGCTAAGAGTTGTTGAGCATGACTAGGCGTTACTTTTTGTTGCATTTCGGCGAGTAGGGTAGCCGAAAACGCATAGCTAATTTGATGCTTTTTAATGAGGTAAGCATGCCGTCCAACTAGGGTGTTATCATCAGGGAGTTGTTCTAATAGCACTTCAAATGGTAAATAGCCTAGCACGCCCTCTGGCACTAAAATAAGTTTTTTGGGCAAGGCTTCCATGACTTCCAAAGGCGCGATGAGTTTTTGATGCAATTGATGCGCCCTTCGTACAATAGTATCGGCATAAGCTAATTCTTGTGCATCTGAATGCCGTCCTTTTCCACGACTATCTATGATATTTGTTCGCAACTGACTGATCCAAGTACGCAACGGAAAATCACGTTTTATTTCGACGACTTGAACGGAGCTTTTTCGTATCACAAAAGCATAAATACTACTATCGCTTAGTACATATTCTACCAAAGTAGTTGCCTCGTCGGGCAGCAAAGCTTGTGTCTCGACAAGGCTTAGGGTGCTGACTTTATACTTCAAATCATAATACTGCGGGTAGGTCGTTTTTAGATGCTCAATGAATTTTTCGTATTCGCGCTTTAGATTAAAATGTGTAGCCGCAAGCCCCTCCAAGCGTCCTGTATCTGCTTTGCTTTGCGCTTCAAATATTTGCTTATCTAGGCTGGCAATGGCTTTTTTAAGGCGTTTTTCTTCTGCTACATCATCGGGGGCGATATTTGCCTCCAATTTGGCGTAGGAGTCTTTCACACTTTCATTGAGTAAAATAGATTTTGATTTTTCAGCAATGTCAAATGCTTCTGCTAAAAGCGTGGGCGATTGGGTGCGTTTATATTCGTAAAATTTATGCCGAAAGGCATTATCATAGATATGATAGGCAATCAAATAATTTTTAGAGGCTTTATCTTCTACACTATTTCTCAATTTATCAATCAAATCGAAGGCATTGGTATACATAGCGGCGGCGGATTGAAAATAAGTCGAGTCCGCTGTTTTTTCATAGAGTAATTGCAGTGTTTCTGCCTTTTCGCCAAGTACACTCAGCAGCTTTATGTCTGATACAGTAGGTTCATTTAGGGCAATAGGCTGCGCTACATTCGTAGTATCATAGCTCGATTGCAATTGCCACAATGCCTGTTGCTGATAGTCCAAAGCAGCTTGATAATTGGCTTGCTGCTGGTATACACGAGCCAGTTTTTGATAAGCCGTTGTAAGTAGATTATGGTTTTGATTGGGTTGAGCCTTTAAATTGTGAACTGCCATTTGCAATTGCTGTTCTGCATTGGTAAAATCCTTAGCATTCAAATACGTCTGAGCAATTGCTAAGCGACTACGCGCCACGTACTCATGCTGTACACCGAGGGATGCGATGCGTAAATCAAGGGATTTTTGATGATGGTAAATCGCTGAATCAAGTTGCTGTTCTCCGTGATAGAGCGTTCCCAAATCATTATGTAAAGAATATATAGAATAGGTATAGTCTTCTTGATAAGCTATTTGTAGTGCTTCTTGATAGCAAGAAAAAGCTTGATCAGTTTTCTGAAGACGTTGGTATTGATTACTTAAATTTGTAAGATTTCTTATATAACCTCTTTTAGAGCCTAGTTTTCTGTTGATTACATTCGCTTTCTCAGCATATTCAATAGCTTTTTCTATTTCTCCGACTCGCTCTGCCGCATAGGAGATTCTTAAATAGGATGTAGCTAGTGGATTTGAATTGTATGGAAAAAGTTGTTCTCCATAGCTTACTATTTTTTTCGCATGTTCATATAATGCCGCATGATTCCCCACTCTTGAAGCCCATTCATTGAAGTAATAATGTGCCTCATAACGTATTTCTTTAGCTAGGTGTTCTTCTTCTAAAACCCTCAGTAGTATATTATGCACACTATCTAATTGCAATTTTCGCATATAAAGGTCTGCTAGATGCACTTGTTGGATTTGCTGTAAGTGGTCAGAGGTATTGAGTTGTTCAGCTTGTCGAAAATACATAAAAGCCGTATCTACATCTGCCTCATTATATTGACTTTTGTAACGTGCTAAATATGTCTTGCTTAAACCTATAAGTGCTTCGGCATTGGTTGCATTTTGGAGTCGCGAAAACAGGAAAATAGCCGCTTGGAATTGTTTAGTAGCAATTAGGTAATATGCTTTTTGAAGTTCTAGTTCATTCGATATTGCAAGCAGTCTACTATCTCTAGAAATATCGATATTTTCAGTAATTTGCAACACTGAATCGGCTGCAATAGTGTCACCAGCTAATAAATAGTGGGCTACTAGTTCCGCGGAAGTATTAAAGTAAGCTTGCCTACTAGCTTCATTTTCAATGTCCTGATATTGGGCATACCATCTAGTTTTTAAAACTTGAAGCAAACTATCATAGTGATTGTATCTTACTACTTCCATTTGTGTTTCAGGAGTCGGATTTTCTGAATGATATAGTGTACAGCCCAACACTAAAAAAAGTAAGCATCCTATATTTTTCATAAAACTACGGGTTTCTATTCCTAGACTTTTGTATATTGCTGAATCTAAATTAATTGTCATTAACTTAACAATTGAGAGGCTGATTTCCCACCAACTTCTAAATTGTAAAATACTTAGGACAATTCATTAGGTGCAAAACATATACAAATGTTACACAAAATACTATTTGGTTACCGGTTTCGTCTATTATTTTTTTTGCTTTTTTGGAATACTCTAAGTCATGGACAGGCACTTGTTTGTGAAGCTAACCCTGATTATCCTATGTGTTCAGGAGATGAGAGTCCTAGCTTACAAGTCAATACCCCTGAAAAAGTCTATTCCCAGTTTATGGGAGACATTGATTTAAGCTTTAACATTGATAGATGTGAGATACCTTGTATGGGGGACAATGGTAATCCACCACCACCGCCTATGGGCAACTCTCTTATCATAGATGATGTCATTGATAATGATACAGGAGTAAGTGTGGGAGGCGTGCCAGTCACCAATCTTCCTTCCATTACCTACACCATAGGTAGCAATGGAGAGTATATTGTCAATTGGCCGCACGGCTTGCCACCTGGTACTTATACAGTTACGTTCACGCTTTGTGTATGCTTCGAAAATGCAGGAGGCAATGCCCCTTCCTGCTGTCTGAGTGAAACCTATACTTTTACCTTGTGCGTGATAGAACCCGTACCAACTATGACGGAGTGGGGCTTATTCCTATTTGCTTTGGTAGTGCTTAATCTAGGCTTAGTCTTTGTGTATCATCAACGTCATCAATTAGAATACTAAGCTTTAGCCTCAGGCAGCTATGTAGAACAACTTTAATTTTTTCTTAATCACTATAAAACATACATAAATGTCGCACAAATCACCATTAGGTTACTCAATTAGCCTCTTATTCTTTTTGCTGTTTTGGAGTATTACAGGTTATGGGCAACCATCTGTATGTGATGCATATCCGAATTACCCAATATGTTCAGGAGATGGAAGTCCTAGTGTAGAAATAATTACTCCTGAAAAATTATACACCAACACTATGGACGATGTAGAACTAAGCTTTAGCATTAACAGATGTGATAGTCCTTGCATGGGGAATAATGGGAATGCGCCCCCGCCCCCAAATGGTAATTCCCTTAGAGTAACTGAGATCATTGATAATAAGACAAATACGAGCATAAAAGATGTCCCTATTACGAATCTCCCTTCTACCAACTATACTGTAGGTAGCAATGGTGTATATATTGTCAATTGGTCACACGGCTTACCTCCTGGTAGCTATACAGTTACTACTACAGTTTGCGTATGCTTTGAAGATGCACTAGGAAATGCAACATCCTGCTGTACTAATAAAACCCATACCTTTACTCTATATGTTCTCGAACCCGTACCAACTATGACGCAGTGGGGCTTATTCCTATTTGCTTTGGTGGTGCTTAACTTGGGCTTGGTCTTTGTGTATCATCAACGGCATCAATTAGAATACTAATTGTCGCCAAGCACTCTTTAACTGCTGCTGCAAACGCTCAGCATCTTTTCGATAGGCATGATTATCATTGTTGGCTATCGTTTGTAGCAGTGTCTGCCCTTTTTCGGTTTCTTTATTACCTACCAGAGCATTTGCTAGTAGCCATTCGGCTTTTTGTTTGTTTTTGGTATTGTTTGTGGCAGCCCTGGCTTTTTCTGCGCTAGTTGTTGCCGTGTCATAATCCTGTACTTGTACCTGTGCAGCCGCTAAGTAAAGCAAGCTTTGCGAATAGTTGGCATTAGCAGAAGGCACTTTAGCAAAAAATGCTGCTGCCGCTTCGTAGTCTTCGAGCTTAAAAGCATTGATGCCCTCCGCAAAAACATCCGCTGTAACATTATCATTACGGGTATTGGTTTCCGTTAATAAACCTAAGCGATTGGTATCTAATTGAGCAAGGGCAGTATTGGAGTAATTCGCATTAGCAAACCACAATGCACCTGCCACTACTAGCACCAACAAACTCGCTGCATAGGATAACCATCGAAATGGTGTTCTAGCACGCGGCATCGTTCGTACCTTAGCATCCGATTGTTGGGTGTTTTCTTCAAAAAAATCCTCCCCCTCTAAAATAAGGTCTATATCCTTAATGCGCTCTTTTAATGAAATAGCATCTGCCATCTCTTTATAGAAACGCGCTTCGTTGGCGAGCTCCTCATCTTTACGCATGGCGCGCTCAAAAGAAGATAAATCATCTCCTTGTAGTTCGCCCTTCGCGTAGCGGTCTAAGTTTGTAAAATCATCTTGCATACTGTTTTCTTTATATACTTAATTAACAGTTATAAATCTTCTAATAAGTGACCAACGAAGCCAAAAAATTATGTGGCTTGCACACAAGCTCTCAAAGCTTGTACGCAGCGTCGTCTTTTATTTTTCACAAAACCTTTACTATAATTCATAATGGGTGCAATTTCTGCATCCGATTTTTTTTCAAAATAGGTCAATTTCAACAATTGTTGGCATTCTGCCGACGCTTTTCCAAGGCAGGCATATAGTTGATTATAGCGTTCTTCTTGAGCTGTTTTAAAGTCAAAGTCTGCTGTATCATCTTCTAACTCAAAGGGGGAAGCATCTATAGAAGAATAACGACGTGCCTTGCGTTTGCTGATGACCCAAAGATTAAAGCAACTTCTGTAGAGATAGGCATTGACATTGCTTTTGATACTAAAATCAGGATTTTCAAGCTTTACTATCAAAGAGTATATTGCTTCCTGAAATATTTCGCGCGCATCTTCCATTGTGCCTCCATCCTTTAATACTACTTTGGCACATGACTTGAAAGCGTTCGTATAGAGTGATTTTATAGCACTGTCCTCTCTTTCTTTTAGCCGTTTTAGTAATTGGGTTTCCGAATTGTTTGTATTCATTATTGCGTTTAATTGTCTTGCCAAAGATAAACGAAAATTAGAATTTGGCGTATAAATTGACATAAGTAAAAGCGAACTCCACCCTGAGGCAAAGTCCGCTTAATTGTATAAAACCCAACTTTTCTAACGATTCCACTAAGGCAAAGGCATCGCATTGAAATCCCATGTTATCAACTTCAAGTCGCCAGCACCTGTTTTCACCGCCGTAGTCATCTTATGGTGCGATGTACCTACGATACGAATCAAAGAAGCAGTACCTGCTTGGTTGCCGCTATCACCAATGCGAGTGATAGTAGATGCGCTACCGTTCGTACGCCACATAATCACCTTCAATTTACCTGATGAAGTAGATACTGCCGTACTAATATATGCTCCTGAATTAGAAGAAGAAACTGTATTGACAGACAGTGTACCTATTGCGCCTGCACTTGCATCACCTCGACGATAGAAATCGCCATATCCGCTAAGTTGCCATGCAATCATTTTTAGGGTATTGCCGCTTGTCTTCACCGCTGTAATGACATGCTGCCCTCTGATGGCATCAATTGCTATGCTTTTTACAGTACCTGCATTTCCGTACTTCAATAGCTTAATTGCGCCATTTGGATATATCTTATACGATGCTAAAGTCAATTTACCAGCCGTATTTTTGAACGCGCATACTGCTTGCACATTACCACCAATTGGCTCTAGGCGTGTGAGGCGTACAAACGAACCTTTTGCAGATGTTTGGTCGCCGAGGCGTGTCAAAGAACCACTCGCATTTACTTTCCAAGAAATTAGCTTTACATTTCCGCCACCATCCCGTACGGCTGTCACGAGCATATTGTTATTCATAGCTGCTACACTTAAAGAGTGTACAAGACCTGCTTGGTTGCCACTATCACCGAGGCGTGTAATAGAGCCATTGGTATTGACACGCCATGTAATGATTTTTAGTTTTTTACTAGATGTTTGTACGGCAGTTGCTAGTTTATTGCCACCGAAGAAAGCAGTTGCCGCAATTTTACCAACTGTTCCTGCTTGGTTGCCGCTATCACCGAGGCGCGTAAGCGAGCCATTCGAGTTTTTTCTCCAAGCAATCAGCTTCAGTGTGTTGCCACTTGTCCGTACTGCTGTTATCACTTTGCCTGCCACTTCTACTGTGGCATTACCTTTTATAGCTCCTGCTTGATTGCCACTATCGCCTTTGCGCTGTACTTGCTGCGCTATTAGTGGGCTAGCAAATGCTTGTGCTACTAGGATTACAATAAAAGCAAATTTTAGAAGGGTATTTAGTACTGCGTTTTCATTTGATGTTCTCATTACTACTTAACTTTAAAAATGTGTTATATAATGCTATCGGTAAGAAGTGTAAGGAGTGGGGCGGATGTCTCGGAGCAATCAGTTTCTTAACGGACTTTTAACGAATGAAAAAAATCTTAACAAATCAAGGAGTTGTACATTTCGGATTTCAGATGTGGGATGTGGGACTTCGAAACTGAAATCCCACATCTGAATCTCCTAAGCATCAGGCGGCTGTGTAGCAGCCATGCCACCTGATTTGATATTAGGGTCAGCATAGACTTGCGCGATAAACTCCGCTACACAGGCAGGACGTTCTTCGCCTTGTAGTTCAAACTCCATCTTGAGTTTGAAGCGCGCACCATTGGGAATTTCTTTACAATCCATCAAGGATACGCGTCCGCGTAGTAATGCACCTACGGGCGTGGCATTCGGGAAACGGACTCTATCTAAGCCGTAGTTTACGCCCATTGTAGCATCTCCAATGGCATAGGTTTCGTAGGCAAATTTAGAAGCCAATGACAATACTAGAAAGCCATGCGCGATGGTCTTTTTATAAGGCGAATATTGCGCGGATAGTTCTGGATTGATGTGAATCCATTGATAATCTTCTGTTGCTTCTGCAAACATATTGATACGCGCCTGCGTTATTTCAACCCATTTGGTGAGTCCCAATTCTTTTCCTACATAGTCTTTAAGGTCGGCTACTTGAGCTATTTGCGTGGAATATGCTTGATTTGTCATTTTTTATGAGATGTGAGATGTGAAAATAATAAATTGACCTCTACTAAGAAACTACTGTAAGCACACAAGTAGCAAATGTTTGAGAAGTCCCATTGGGACGACATGATTATAGTACATTTATTCGCATCATGATTTAATCCCGAAGGGATGGCATTTTTTGTCGAAATAATTTCATCCCTACGGGATTGATTTGCCATTTCTGTGCATACAGTAGCTTCTAAGAAATAATACCGCCATTTACATTCAGGACTTCGCCATTGACAAAACCCGCTTCTTTGGAAGCCAAGTACAAATAGGCATACGCAATATCTTCGGGCGTACCAATACGCCGAACGGGAATTTGTGCAATGCCTGCCTTAATGACTGCTTCGGGCATGGATTCCGTCATAGCCGTTTTGATAAACCCTGGCGCGACAGCATTTGCTGTAATGCCATATTTGCCTACTTCTCGTGCTAAGGATTTGGTAAAACCAATCAGACCAGCTTTAGTAGCTGCATAATTCGTTTGTCCAAATGCACCTAAGAGGGCATTGACGGAGGAAGCCGAAACAATACGTCCATAGCCTGCTTCGCGCATGTGAGGCAATACAGCTTTGGTTGTATTATAAGTCCCTGTAAGATTGACGTTCAAAACGCTGTGCCATTCCTCATCGCTCATTTTTGTGAATGAACGATCGCGAATAATGCCTGCATTATTGATAAGTATATCTATTTTGCCATACGTATCCATGATATACTGTACGGATGCTGCAATTTGGTTTTTATCGGTGACATCTACCTTTTGGAAAAAAATATCGCCTCCTCTTGCCCGAATTTCTTGAACAGTTACTTCGCCATCTAGCACATCCCAAAGGGCTACTGTCGCGCCTGCTTCACAAAATACGTTACATACACCTGCCCCAATACCTCGCGCACCACCCGTGATGATTGCTACTTGACCTTCTAATCGTTTCATAAATTTGATTTTAGACAATAGTAGCTAAATATAAGCAAGAAACAAAAAATCCGAAGTTCCTATCACATAGATAAGACTTCGGATTCAACAAAACGGATAAAAATCAAAGGTTCAAATATTGGTTGTTATGGAATACATCATTAGTTCAAAAGAGCCGCTTTCATACACGCCTTAAATTTGTAGTCTTTGTATTTATAGAGAGGGCAGCAGTCAAAAACCCGAAGCCCATCGAAGGACTCCGGATTATCTATGCTACACTTAACGCTTGAGCCTTACATATCATATATTAGGTGTTTTCTTCCGATAGTATAGTGTGGTTTCGACAGTTCGTGTCCCCTTACGAGTAGTAATTTTTTCCTTACAAGAGTAAATACTCAATGAGTGCATGAAAGAATGATAAATGAGTGAATAATTATAGATTCTATTCGCTCATTCATTCATTGAGTATTTACTTACAAGAAAGATAAGAGGCTAATATACCTAGTAGAAGGGTATTTTTTCACTATTACTAGTGAAGTGATTATTTGGTGTTTTTAGCAAAAGCACATCTATTATGTGACAATTTTACCAAATACTGTATAAATATTTTGCATTTTTTTGGTAGAAGCCATAATTTTGTGCTATAGATTAATCTCACTTATACATATGACTATAACGGAATCAACGAAAACACCTGTCTTGCTATTTCCTCTTAAAATCGAAACTCGATTTGTAGGAGATGAATTATGGCTACGTATTTTTCCTGATGAGGCTTTTCTTCAAAGCCACGAGCCTAATCTTAGCGAACAAGAGCTAGAAGACAGAAATGCTTACAAAGCAGCAAGTGATAAATTCGAGGCTTGGGAATTGCTAGTAGATCGATATGGTGCTTATCGAGCAGCCTACCTTGTGCAGGTAAAAGATGCTTTTATAGCACAAAACGATGTAGCACAAGCCGAAGCCGAGCAAACCTTCTTCTATAAAGGCTTACCAGAAAAGTTTCATGTTTATCTCTATCCTAAAGATGGCAAGCGTATCGAAGTCATCAAAAATGCAGTCGAGAATGCTGAACACCTAGTAGCTTTTGGCGACGGCGACGAATGGGTAGAGGACTTCGAACAAGCCATAGACGAGGGAATGGCCTTCAAAATCACTAAGCGGGATTTAAATCTAGATAATACAGAAGACTTTCCAACAGTATTCGAGCGTATCATCGTGACGGGCTTCTATTATCGGCATAGTGGCAACCGCCAGACCAATGACCTAAAATCAGCAGAAGGTTTGCAAGAACTCTTTGAAAACCACCTTTATACTGAAGGCATCAGTTTTTTAGATTATGGCACACCTACTAATAATATAGACAATGACCGCAGTGGCTATTCTATAAAAGATGAATTTGAAACTGCTGAAAACTATAAGGTGCTAGTAGAAGGAAATGCCTTGACAGATGGAACACCAGGCGGTATACTAGCCAAAGGTTTAGGCATAGATAACAAGGTGCTTCAACACTTCAAAGGTACTGAAAAGGCAGCATCCAAATTTCCACAACTTTTCCAGAAACTCACTTGGATGGCTTTAGGTGGCCAAAGCCTGCAAATGATTTTTGGAGATAGTATTCCCAAAGAAACGCATCAGAAACTCTGGCAATATTACACGGAGCATGTACACGCTAGGGGCAAATTTGCTACCTTAAAAATAGATGACCAACCTTACGGCATTTTGCCCGTCACTACTATTGGAGAGATACAAGATAAAATTAGTATCAATACCCCTATTAGAGATGCCGTACTGAGTGCAGGCGACGCAGAGGATGTTACAGTAGATGTTGCAATTAGTAATACCTATTTAATACTATCTATCCTTTTCCAACGGTGGATGAAGCTTTTAGCCGATGGTCTCTATGTCCCTTCACTAGCTGATAATTTAGATGGTAATTCTTTAGATTTAGAGTTGTATCGAGTATTGAGTATGCAACCGAGTTCTGGCAGCCATCATTTTGATGTACAACGCTATGAAAAACTAAGGGGCAAGATAGAAGATTGGATACAAGAACAATTGGGTATTTCCGAAGATTTAGGAAAACTTTCGATAGGGGAGGCCTACGAGAAAATCAATCATCTACTAGCATCAAACGACTCTAAAAAACGCCAGTATGCAAACATCTTAAATTTAGTCAAAGAACTAAAATCACTTCTTGAAGATATACCTTTGGAAAGCAGAGGTGATGCTCTAGCCTATGCTCCTATATTTAGCCTAAAAAATACGGGTGAACAACTCACCAGCGAAGATTTATTCCAGCTAGAAGCAGAAGATATTGCAGCCCTTCGAGCAGCTTTTGAGCAAGTAAAAGTAGATGCTCAACAGTATAAGCGTACTGGAGGCTATCGCACGAACGATGGCATAGAGGTACAAACCACATGGATAAATTATCGTAGACCTGCTACTTTAGTTTCAGATTTATTGCTGCGTTCTTATGCCAATACCATGAGCCTCTATCAGGATGATGAAGCGGCACTTCCTAGCGCAATGACCAATTTTGCGAACGATGCACTCCAAATGCTGAATGCATGGGATGCAATCGAAAGCGAAACAGAACGAACAAAATTAGTACAAAGCAGCATAGCAGAAGTACTAGATGTAAACAGCTATCGTCTGGATGCATGGATAAGTTCCATAGCGAATTCACGATTGGAAGCCCTGAGAGCAAACAAACCCAAAGGCATCTATTTCGGAGCGTATGCTTGGGTAGAAGATTTAGAAAAGGATACCGAAAAAATAGTAGACGCTAGAAACTTGACAGATGAAAATCGGGAAGATGAAGGCGGCTTTATACATTGTCCGACTCCTGCACAATCCTTAGTCGGTACACTGTTCAAAAATGCCTACCTATCCAGCGAAGACCAAGCAGATGCGAGCAATCCATTTACACTCAATTTGACCTCCGACCGTATCCAGCAAAGCGAACAGTTTATGCAAGGCATACGGCAAGATCAAGAAATAGAAGCCTTGCTGGGTTATAAATTGGAACGCTACCTCCACGAAGCAGGCTTAAATAGTGCCATTTATGAGCTTCGAGAAGCATTTCCTCTAGAGGTTAATATCATCAATCGCACCGACAACAATCCAGACATTGGCTTCAAATCATTGAGTGTCATTAATGGTCTAGCATTTATTGACCGACAAAATGACCCCTTATTAAGACGCACCTTAAATGGCACCTATACTAGAATAATTGACGACTTAAAACTCCGCCAAAAGCTAGAAGATATTCTGGATAGTAGCCTCGACCATTTGTTTTTTGAAGCAGGTTTCCAACTGACGCAGGGCAATCTATCCCAATCGGCAGCAGCTATGGATGCGGCGAAAGGAGCATTAGAACCTCCTGCTACCGATGCTCTAAAGACGAAAATACCAGGTGTAGGCTTATCGCATAAATTGGTTTACTTATTCCCTTTACCTGGACCAGAAGACACTATTAGCATTAATAATGCCAAAGCTTTTATAAGTCCCTATGTGGAGATTTGGTTGCAAGAGCAATTGGGCGACTTAAGTAACATCGCTTGTACTGTCCAATTTTTTGATGAGGACACCTTAGTAGAAACTAAAGAAGTGAGCCTCGACCAATTGAATATCGGCTATTCTGATTTGCTCTATATGAGTGAACACGAACTATCCGATGGCACAAGCGAACTAGAAGTGCGCATAGTGCAAGCAACAGCGTTTGACGCTGAGCAATTTACTGCCAATATAATGGCCGACCCACCCGAAGGCAAGCAATCGCTTGTGCAAGCAGTAGAAGTATTGCGCTATGCAAAACAGCTTTTGAGTAAAAGCAGATATGTAAAAACAACAGACTTGGCATTAGGAGGAGAAGAAATTGCTCCAAACTGGACAGCATTAAAACTCATACATGATAACCTACGAAGTCTCTACCGACAAACAACCACACGTATAGACACTCCTGACGCACACAAACAAGCTCTAGCGCAATTGCAACTCACCGAAGCAAAACGCGCTTATCTATCGGACTCAGCGATTGATATAGCAGCCTTGAATCAGGAAATAAAAACTATGCTGCCTACTGTAGAAGGTCAGTTGCTGCAATTTATGGAAAGCTTCCAAGAACAAGACGCGGAAGCCTTTTATCCAGCTTTTGAACAGCTACAAAAAGCAGCACAAGCCTTTTTTGGTAAAGATTTTATTTTGCTGCCTCCTACAGCGATTTCTGAAAAAATAGTGAAAGCAGTAGGCAGCAATCAGCAGCAGCGATTGATTGGAGATGCCAATATGATAGGTGCGCAAGAACGCATACAAACTTGGATGCAAGAAATCGCGCAAGTGCGAGAAGGAGCAGCTACATTCGAAGAATGGCAAATGCTGCATAGTATTTGGCAAGAAGATACAAATACCGCATTTCAAATCCTACAAAATCCGACCTCCGATAACTATCCCTGGATAGGACTTTCTAAAACAGAAATAAATACACTATTAGAAAGTGCATACTATGAAGGCATAACTGCTTTTCAGGAATTAGAGGCAGGGCAATATTATCCAGATGGTGGAGAAAGTATTGTATTGTTTAGAAACACCGAGGATGAGCTGAAAGCTAATACAGCACAATTTGGGATTGTGATGGAAGAATTTGATGAACATGTCCCTTATGAAAAAATGGATACTGGACTCAGCTTTCACTACAATGCCCCTAACAACGAAGCTCCACAAGCATTGCTTTTGGCAGTTCCTCCACCTTTTGCGCCTAATTCATGGAATGAAAAATTACTAGCCGACATTATTCAGGATACCATGGATTTGATGAAAATCCGAATGATAGATTTGGATGCTATACAAGTGGATGCATACAACAGGGGCATGATGGGAGTACCAATATTAAATCATCTATTGCCAATGGCAAACTGGTTTAATATTCCAACGATAAACTAATTTTCTGAGAGACACTATATTAGCGTTTTTCAGAAAACCAATTAATACTAAATGAGCTACTACTTCAAACTGCTAAAGCAACTGCGTGAGCAGCAGCAAGGCGCGAAACTTGACTATACACCACAATTTCTCCTCCGAGGAAGTACGCGTAATGCCAACAATACGGACGCACTCGCTATGCGTATCGCTGACCCGCTGTGGATGTTGGGAAGACAGTGGCAATTTGGGGAATTTATAGGAGAAGATAATGGCTCCCCGATACAAGCTAATGTACAATATCGGAAAGAACAAGTAGCTAACTACTCTACCAACGGCAGTCCTTTAACACTTGACAGCACACCCTTAGAGGCTAGGGTAGAGGCTGTAAATATTGAACCCCTCGACTTAAAAAGTAAAGTGCGTATCGGGCAGCAGTATGAACGATTGATAAAAGCAGCTTTTCCTACTCCCACAGCTAAAGCTTGGATAAATAATCTACGTGCTGATTTACCACTCACGCATGAGAAATGGGAAGCACATGATTTCACGAATGCTAATCGGCAAGATGAAAAATCGTATCGCTTTTTCAAGCTCATGCATGGAAAAGTTCTGGATGGCAATTCTTTATTAAATGCTCTTGCAGATGACTATCCGAAGCCTGTAGATAGCATACATGATTATTCGGCTTTGCAGGTAGTAAGCACCAAGTTCAAACAGTGGTACGAAAACTTATACGTAAAGCAGCCCGAAGATAATCCAGCATGGAAGCCGAAGCAATTGGTACACGAATTTCATCTACATACGCCCAATGATGATGCGATACTATCCGCTCCCGATTATCAAAGCGGACATTTGGATTGGTATTCATTCGATACTGCTAAGGTAACGCTCAACCCCTCGGACAGGCTAGAGCAAACTACGGATTTGCAACCTGTCAATGTCTCTTTTGCGGGTATGCCCGATAAGCGACTCTTTTCTTTTGAGGATAGTAAAATAGACCTCAGCATGATGGATGTAAAGAAGGGAGATTTACTCAAAATGATGCTACTCGACTTTTCGCTAGTGTCAGGAAGTGATTGGTATACCATTCCCCTAGAAATGCAATTGGGCGAACTTTGCTGGATAGATAATATTGAGGTGAAAGACGTATTTGGTGTCACGACTACTATCAGAAATAGTGCAAAAACAGGGAGCATACTTGCCAACGGAAATCCGATGAAAGTATGGGATATGTTCAAAGTCCGCAACCACAATCCGAGTGGCTATGACCCAAGACAACATTTTCTATTCCTTGCCCCAACTGCCATGCACCGCTTAGAATCTGCACCAGTAGAAGAACTGCTATTTCTACGCGATGAATATGCTAATATGGTTTGGGCAATTGAGCAACGCGTACCTAATGCCATGGGCAATCCAATGGATGCTTACGATTTACATCTGGAATTATATGGCCCATTTTTGCCGCCCGATGATATACAAGCGAGACGCGATTTACCCAAATTCCGACTGGCAAATACGGTGCCATCCAATTGGATACCTTATCTGCCGAATCATATTGATGGTAGCAATAAAGAAATAGCACTTTGCCGCGCCTATATGCTACGCAATGAAGCAGCGAATGAACCTACGGATATTGCACCGCTTAGCTATCTAGCTACAGAGGATTTAGAAAAAATATATGAGGAAGCGATTCCTAAAGCAGGCGTTCGCATACAGCTCACTAAGCAACGTATGCGCTGGACGGATGGTAATACCTACGTTTGGATGGGACGAAAAGTAGCTGTCGGTAAAGGAGAAGGGAATAGCGGTTTGCAATTTGATTACCTAAAAGATTAAAAAAGACTATGAGTAAATTATCACTTCCTATAGGTAAGCCTGCTGATAGCTTATCAGCAACACAAAAGCAGCAATATATCAATGGGCTATCCAGTAAAATCACTTTAAAAGCAGGGGATTTTAGCCCTTTCAATGTACAATGTACATATACTATAGACACGACGGATGAAGCCTTGAAAAAAGTATACGCCTTTTGGAATGGATACGCGACGGGAGAAGCAGGCAATTCCATACTCATTAGTCTTGATCTTTCTAATTTTTTTATTATTGGTAGAGAAAAATTTTACAAGGAAGTGCCTTTCCCTACCTTCGTCCGAATTGGGGGCGTATCTTTCAATAAATCAGAGCCGAGCAATGTGACGCAAGGAGAACATATTGGCGACTTAATAGGCGATGAATTTTCCATCGAGTTTTTTGATGGTAGCTATTATTTTGATCCACGCTTCTTTATGCAGTTTTTCCATGCAGAGGGATTTCTGGAACTGCCGGCAGGCACAATCAATCCTTTTGCAGCCAGCACTACCGTCAATAATCTACATATTGCTGCCAAACTTAGCGAACAACAAAACAATACACCCTATCTGAAACTCACAGGCGACTCTCGCGAACATGTCATTCTCAATCCAAAAAATGATTTAAAACCCAAGCATTTCACTTTCCTTTCTAATACAGATATTGGGATGGAATTAGTGAATACCACATCCAAAGGCGACTTTAAAATTACGGATGTATCGCACAGCATGTATCAAACCAAAGCAACCAGTAAGCATATGGAAAAAAAGAATGCTACTTCTTGGACTTTTGAGCCTGCTGAAGATTTGAAACCTCATCACAAATCCTACACATCAGCCAATGGCAAGAGAACCGTTGGTCAAGCCCTCAGCTATAAAATTGAAGTAAAAGTCAATAACCAGACTTTGAAAACAACTATTAAACAAGATATAAAAGATATAATTTGCCAAGAATACTTCTTTCATAGTAAGCCGTTTCAGACCTTTGACATTAGTAAAATTGATAGAAAAAAGATTGAATTTAATAGCAAAGGTAGTCCGCATTTTTCTAGTAGGGAGCTTCAAAAAAGTAATTATAGAGCTAGAGATAATAATTGGGTACTCAATCCCTCAGAAGCCTTAACGGTATTAGAGTTTATTCGTTGGAAATATCGTTCGCACATTGTTTATGAACGCAATAATAATATCCGACAATATCCACGTATCAAGTCCTATGGCTTAACAGTAAATAGCACTTGGCGCAATCCAGAGCGTAATGAAGCCGTAAAAGGGGCAAAGCGGAGCAATCATCAATATGGCCGGGCTTTAGACCTCAAATCAGTACACCGACAAAGTAATGTAGCCAATAATGCCAATAATGCAGATATGCAAGTAGCATTATTCGAGGCAGGCAAGGTATTTTTAGAAGCATTAGTCGAAGAAAATACGGCAGCAAAGTGTAAAAATGTAGAAATACTACTGGAGCGAGGGAGTAAATTATTATGGAAATATAAGCTCGATGATGACAATAACATTGCATCACAGAAAGGGAGTAAATTTGACCAGGTAGTTACTAGTACGCCTAGTGCTGATACGGATACGGCTAAAATTTGGGAAGCAGCCAAATATTCCACACACATTCACATTGGTTGGAAGTCAAGTGCTGGACATAATGTAGCCTTGAAACTCCCTGAATTACCCGCAGAAAATATCTTACGCGATACGAGCGTCAATAATATCTTCAAAAATACTATCATCATTAGTCCAGAACCTACAGAGTCTTCCAGTTCCAATCGCTCATTTAAGCAGGTAGCAGCATCCATTAAGGAACATCTAAAAGCCACTTATCCCGATGATGAAACGGAAATCTATACGGTTAGTAATCCCTTAGAGTATTTAGAATTGCTGGGGGCTTTTTATGTCACGGAGCGAAAATCAAGGTTTTTCTTCAGTTTTACGGATGGCTGGCAAAATGGCTTATATCTAGATCAAGATGCCACAGGGCAAGATCAAACTATTTTAGATGAGCTCAATTTTTATTCCAATATCGAAAGCATAGATACGGAAGACCCGACCTTCAATGCGTTCAGTTTTGGAGAAGGTTTTAGAAGTAACCGCTTAGCTACAAAAGACTTTTTCAAACTTCCACAACATAACATTGACAATATCCGCAAGCACTTTAGCAAATCGGAAGGCACCTTTATCTTCAATTGCAAAAAAGAATACGAACTAAATGCCTATAATCTAAGTAGCTTATCCAGAGTACTTGCCACTATCACGCAAAAAGACGTATACGGCGATTCAAAATATGTCAGTATCTACGAAACACTAGCCAATCCAATTATTTGGCAAGCATCCGATGATACGCCACCTGCAACAGATGCACCGAACAAATACTACATCTTGCTACAACAAGGCTACACTAGCAATAAGGCCTTATTAGCAGGAGGTGCCTACCAAAATGTAGGCTTCACTTCAGAGCAAACTATTCCAGAAACACTGGATTTGATTGAGATATATCGGCAGACTACTGCTAAAATGTCTCCGAACATGAGCGTGACAAATATCGAGGATATAGCAACCCTATTTCATCACGATTATTTCTCTTATTAATAGAGGACGGAGAAAATTAAGACCACTATGGAACAAGCCAATATTCCATTTTCGCAGATTATAAATGATTTACTTCGCAATTTTTTTGGTGTTCGCAAGCAAAAGACACTAGATAAAATACGAAAATTAACAAAGAAACTCGATGATAATAATACGCTTGCTAAAAGCTATGAACTAGCACTCGCAGAAAACGGCTATGAGGTCATCCTCCAAATTTCAGGCCAGCAGCAGTTTGAAATTCCTACTTCAAACATACCCTGGTTGAAAGGCGTATACATTGATTTTGATACGACGACTGAAACAGGAGAGTTTTCCTTTTTCATTGCCAAAAAAGAAGAGGAAAAGTACTTCGAATTCAAAGACCTTTCCTTCGCATTGCACTTTAAGGAAGACGTACTAAAACCCATTGATGGCAGTCCATTTGCTAAAATCAGTTATGGCGGAAAGTTTCGCGTATCTCCTAAATTATCCATCACCTTATTGGACTCTTATGGCGTATCGCTTACCCCAAGCGAAATTGCTAATACTGGCTTAATTGTAGGCTTCAAAGGCTTGCGATTGGATGTATCATCCGAAGAGAATATTCCGCCTATTGTAGAAATGGGCTTAGCGGAAACCTTTGAGGGTATTTATTTTGAAGAAGTACAGCTAGAAACCCGAAAAGGGAAGTGGTTCAAGGGCTTTCCCGAACTCAAAGCGACATTCGCACATGCTGCCTTCGGAAATAGCGGTGTTACTTTTCTATTAAATCAAATTTTTCCGCTCTTTCTTACCGAAGACCAGAACAATATAGACCACGAACGTTCCTTACTTTCGGGTTTTTTAATATTTGAAGATTGGCAATTTGGCTTACGGTCAATTGACTTAGGCGTAAAAGAAAATGAGATACTTCAGTTCGGATTACATGGCTTCATTCGTATTCCGCTTTTTGATATATTATTCCGTCTAGGTTTCAATGTAAGTGATTTTGATGCTGAAAAATACACGGTCTCCTACGCCATTGCAAAGGCAGCCGAAGGAGTCGTTGATATTTTAAAAGCAGATTTGTTTTTCGATATTTCAGTCGAGAAGCTCACTTTAGCTGGAAAGGTAGAAGCCAATCGGAATTATTTAGAAGGAGAATTTACAGGTACTATCAAAATAATAGGCCTTGATTTTAAAGTGACCAATGCTCATACGACCCTCCTAAAAACAGAAGAAGAAGAAACCCTCACGATCAAACTAGAATCCTTTGCCATCGAAACCTTCGAGCTAGTGGAGGATGCTACCTTCTTCTGGAAGAAACAAAAGGTAGATGATGTATGGCAAGAGGAAGCCTATATTGAGGTAAAACAAAACTTCGGGAATCTAAAGGAAAAATTGCAACTCGACCAATTGCCTGATAACTTCCCCGTACTCAGCAATGACTATGAACTCTATCTAAAGTATTTCTGGACAGATGTAAAGAAAGACTTACATTTCAAGTTCGCGGTGCAGGATGTGGATTATTTATGGGCATTCATTCCCGATGATTTTCGCCCGCGTGTGCAGTCCGCTGCCTTAGATTATCGTCAGATTGCTGAAAAAGATCAAGGCAATTTTAATATTACAGAGAAGGATGTCAAGCTAATTACTATCTTTTCGCTTGAGCCGCTTTTCAAGCATCTGCCATTGAAGCAGTTTATCCACCTTAAAACAGGCAACGAAGAGGGCTGGATAAATGCCAGCTTGAATAAAGACCTGATTAGTGGCGGAAAAGCTACGGATAAATCGAATCTAAATATAACAGATGCCCTAAGCGTAGAAATAGATATTCCTGGTCTTAAATTTGATGAGCCACCTATTCAGGCCGCTGTTCAGACAATAGAGATAGAGACAAAAAAGGACAAGAAAAAGGCGATTGAAATTAATGGCTTGCTCAATTTCAAATCTTCGTTCAGCATTGGAAAGAGCAATAATCTCTTTACTCAAATAGAGTTGGAAGACCTTCCTTTCAAAATTGGGTCTTCTGGTACCGATGGAGAAGATGACAACGACATTTATTTCATACTAGGCGGTGCAGACTGGAAAGACCTCAAGGAGTTGATGAAACTCAAAATTGCCCCCGATGAAATAGATGGCTTTATTGATGAGCTTTTTGGTAAAAAAGACCTAGAAATAGAAGCAAGTCCCAAACTCGAAGATGTACGAAAACTAGATGGTGAAAATAAGGACGATGGCAAGGCCATAGAGCAGAAGGTAAAAAGTCGTAAGTTTAAAGATGTCGTCAAAATAGATGAATTTAAACATAAAATCCCTCCTGTAAAGGAACTCCTAAAAGAAGGTGCATTTTTGTTCAATTGTACCATGAATGTCAGTACGGATTTTGGGCCATTCTATGCCAAAGTAGAGGAACTAGGCGTACAAGCATCCTTATCGAAAGGAGCAGGAGTCAAAAAAATCAAACTTGGATTCAAGCCTATTCCTCCTAAGCGGGCTGGCTTTAGCATCAATACCCAAGTACTATCGGGAGGCGGCTATCTGGATTTCGATCATGCAGAAAAACGCTACGCAGGCATCTTATCCCTCAATCTGAAAGCCATAGAATTGACCGCTATTGGTTTGATTACGACAAAGCTACCAAATAACCGCAAAGGCTTTTCGATGCTGGTTAGCATTAGCGTCTTCTTCAATCCACCGATTCAGTTATCTTTTGGCTTTAGCCTTAATGCAGTAGGCGGACTAATAGGCGTGAATCGAACGATGAAAGTGGATGTTCTCCGCGAACGCATGATAAGCGGAAGCATTGATTCGGTCATGTTTCCTTCCGACCCTATCAAAAATGCCGATCGCATCATTGGCGATTTAAGGGCTATTTTCCCAGCCAAACGAAAGCATTATGTACTCGCGCCTTTCTTGCGTATCGCTTGGGGCGGCAAATCCTTGATTGAAGTAGACTTAGGCGTATTGGTAGAGTTGCCCTTCAAGGGGCGCGTCATTTTGCTAGGCAGCGTGGGCATGTATTTGCCTATCAAAAAGAAGGCACTTACCAAAATCCGCGTGGATGTACTCGGTGATTTTAATTTTGCTGAAGAATATATTCGCTTAGAAGGGCGTTTGCGCGATTCGCATATCGTTGGTATTCCATTGAGTGGTGGTTTTGCCTTTGTACTCTCTTGGGATAAGCGTCCGCAGTTTCTATTCTCTGTCGGAGGCTATCATCCGCGTTACAAGAAGCCTGAACGTTTTCCTTCCATCCCGCGCTTGTCGGCTATTCTGAAAAAGAAGAAAGGCAAAATTAATATCTCACTTACGTGCGAATATTATACAGCAATCACTTCCAATTCATTCCAGATAGGTTTCAAAGCCGACCTATTCGCACGCTATAAGAAGGCAAGTGTGCATGGCTATTTTGGGTTCAACGCGCTGCTACAATTCAATCCATTCTTCTTCGAGACGGACGTGAATATGGGCGTTTCGCTGAAGTATAAGCGCAAGCGATTGGCAGGCGTAGACCTCTACTTCTTACTATCAGGGCCAAAGCCGTGGAGAGTGAAGGGTAGAGCAAAAGTCAAAATTGCCTTTATTAAATTTAAAATTAAGTTCAATATTAGCTGGGGCGGCAAGCAGAAAGCATTGCCACAAAACATTGGTGCGGATGTACTCTTAAGCCAGTTGCGCGAAGAACTGGAACTGGCTTCAAATTGGGCAGCAAAATTACCTCCGCGTTTCAATTCCGCAGAATTGTTGCGCTCTATTGAGGAAGACCCAAGTACCGTTGTAGTCCATCCATCGGGCTATTTGGAAGTGCGCCAGAATGCAGTACCACTCAACAGACGAATCGAAAAATACGGCAATGCTTTCGTTAAAGGTCGTCCGACTTATGGCGTTGAGCTACGCTTAGGCAATCAAAACTTGAACAGAAATAATCCACTCAAGGAATATTTTGCTCGAGGACAATACGAAGATCTGACCGATGCAGAGAAAATATCAGCAAGAGATTTTGAGCTATATGATGCAGGCTACAGCTTTGCGAGTGTAGCAGATGTAGACTTTGGAGACGATGCGCCTATCAGTACAGATGCTGCCTACGAGGATATTATCATAGATGAAACCTTGGCAACTACGAAACTGACTACAGAAAGGACATGGACGAATTTTTCAGCACGTAATAATGCACGTGTAAGACAGCATAGGGCGCAATCGGAACAAGCATTTCAAGGACTTGAAAGCCCGATTTTCTTCCAAGAAGACGAACAATATTACGTCGTGGACAAGGATGGTAATGTGCTACTAGAAGGTGATAACAAATGCGTCTTCGAGACCGAGGCTGAAGCAAAACTACATATTCGAGATCACTTCTCGAATACAAGTGCTAACTATCAGATTATGACAAGAGAGGAATATACATCAGAGTTTGAACCTGTTTAATTCTCATTCCTTAAAACTAGAACAAATGGCAAATACACAGAATTATTTTCTTCCTTTTCTCCGCACAGGCATGGCGGCAAAGATAGCTGCGCCTACTACTAGTGGAAAAAGGCTAACAATGCCTATAAATGCTACTGCCAAAGCCGCAGGAAACAGCCAACAAGCTCGATTGAATATCGCCCTCTATGGCGCGGGTGATGTGTTGGGCTTCCACGAACGCATTGTTGCCAATACCTACCCCAAGCATAATATTGGGAATTTTAATGCCAGCTATATTCCGTTCATCGAATTTAAAGAACCTGATTTTCTATGGCGATATAGTGGTCGTAAAGAAGGAAAATACTGGCTTCCTTGGCTGTCATTGGTCGTCTTGAAGAATGAAGATGGGGGAGAAGAGGGAGAATTTGAACTTTTGCCACCTGCAAATCCTAACTTGCCAGCGCGTATAAAACTGACAGGCGATAAGCAACCCAACCTACAAGAAACTTGGCGTTGGGCGCATATTCATACGAATGATAAAGCCAAGCAATCGAAAGCGTACATTCAACAGAAAATTGTAAAAGCACCACATACGGCCGTGTGTCGCCTAACTTGCCCTAGAAGACTAAAAGCAAGTACAGCCTATACCGCCTTTGTGATACCAACGTACCAACTAGGCGTGGAAGTAGGGTTAGGTCAAGACATAGAACTCAGCAGTACCACGCCCGATATGCTGGCATGGGAAGGCACAAGCGGAAAAAATCTGACCATTCCTTACTACTACAAATGGGAATTTCGTACGGGTATACGAGGCGACTTTGAGTATTTGGTGAAACAGCTAGAGTTTCGTCAGATGGATGATTTAGGTACGCGCTCTATAGATTGCAGCAATCCTGGCTATGGCATGTTAGACAAAGTAGCTGAACCTATGAACTTCGAGGGTGCTTTGCAAAGCGTGGAATTTGAACGTACCGCTCTTTCCTCTGATGTACAAAATGAACTAAAGGAAGTACTGAAAAAAGAAATAGAAAACGAAGGTACAGCAGACGAAATCCGACGACTAACACCACCAATATACGGTAAATGGTATGTGGAACAGGAAAAACAGCCCTACGAACATGGTGCTGCTGGAAATAAATGGCTGAACGAACTCAACCACGACTTTAGGCATCGCTACGCGGCTAGTTTGGGGGTGCAGTTTGTTAAAGACAATCAAGAGCAATTGATGAAATCCGCTTGGGAACAATTGCGGGAAGTCAAAAAAGCAAATCGTGCTGCTAATATTGGAAAATTTGGGCGAGCAGTTTCTTCCTGCATGCACAAGCGATTGGGTGGGCTAAGTGCTGAAAAATTATTTACGCTCTCTACTTGCATGCATTCCAAAATGCGGATGCAACAAAGTGAAAGTGAGTCAAGTAGTATTCATGCTGCAACGCATAATAGCATGCTTACGAATATGTCTCTACAAGCCAAAACTAGAAAATATAGAGTACGAAAATTCGATAAGCAACAAATTCGAGCAACATCTTCGACTGCTCAACGGATGAACTTTACTATCGTTACAGAATCACAAGTATTAAATATTGACGATAATCCCATATCCATAGCAATAGATCAAGCAAAAGCTACAGATTTAGTGCAGGAAGCAAGAGGCAGTATTTTAGAAAAAATTAATCCAAAAAATACTATAGAAAAGCACATATGTGATAAAATAGAACCTTTCCGACAGGAAAATGCATCAAATAAGGATGTCTTGCGTCCCATTGTTTGGCATCCAGAATTTCACGCACCTATGTATCGTTATCTACGCGATAAATCACAAGCCTATTTATTGCCAGGCGTAGAGCATGTGCCACAAAATACCGTTACTTTATTAGCTACCAACAACCATTTTATAGAGTCTTTCATGGTCGGACTCAATCACGAATTTGCAGCAGAACTCCGCTGGCGCGAATACCCAACGGACATGCGCGGGAGTTACTTCCGCAAATTTTGGGATACGACTATCTATTCGCTCGATGAGTCGGAAAAGCAACAATTCAGAAATACAACTATTGCCCAAGCCTTAGTCACAAGCATCAGCAAGCAATATGCAGCCTATAATACTATTGCTAAAATTGAGCATGCCTTAGATTTGCCTTCTTCCGAATTGACAGATGAAAGCAGAGCCGTAGCAGAAGCCTATGAAACGGCAGTAGAGAAGTGGCTACTAAGCAGGGAAGAAGACAAGGATATCGTTCCGCTACATCAGTGGCGACCAAACTCTAAACTAGGCACACATGCCAAGCAAAGTGCAGGCGATAACCAAATTGTACTACTGCTGAGAGGCGATATTTTAAATAAATTCCCGAACACATTGGTCTATCTCGCTAAACAGGAGGCAGGCAAACCTAACTATAGCAAGCGGCTATTCCCAATATTTGAAGGAAATTTGCCACCAGATATTATACTACTAGGTTTTCCAATCAGTACGGCGCAAAGTGCTGACTATTTCCTAGTATTTGAAGAACCGATGGATGAACTTCAATACGGTTTGGATGAAACAGATGCCCCCGCCACTAGTGCAGGAGCTAATGATACAAGCTGGAAACATTTTGGTAATAGCTTGGCAGAAGATTTCATAGATGCTAAGTCGCCTAGTAATATAGATGCAGCAAATTGGGATAATCCTGCTTTTATAGCAAGTGTCTTTACACAAAAATCGGTGCGTTTAGCCATTCCGTTAAAGCGATTTTTTTAAACCCTAAAATTTAAATGAGTATGCCAAATTATGATGCACTAAAGATAAGCCCTAGCGAAATCCTCACGCCAGAAAAATGGAACGGACTGGTGGAAAAAGTGGAGGAACGCGACCAAGAGATACTAAGTGCCTTGACTATTCAGGATGCTAATGTGGGGATTGGGACGCAAAGCCCGAATGCAAAGCTACATCTAGTAGGAGAAAACTCAGACGCTAATGGCAATACTTTGGTTATTGGGCCAACGAATCAATCTAATCTTAGATTAGGCGTGGATAGGGAATATAGTTGGATACAATCGCATTATAGTAAGCCATTATCCATCAATCCTAAAGGTAATAATGTTGGTATTGGTACTACTAATCCCAAATATGCCTTAGAAGTAGTGGATACTATAAAGTCCAAAAATATTAGATGCAATTATCTTATTCCAGAGTTTACAAGTGATAATTATGATTTCATTCGACTAGGAGAAGAAAACAAACACTTCGCAGGACTAATGCTTAACAAAACAACTCAAACTTATGGTACACCTAATAGTCTAAGCATTTTTACATATGGTAATAGAGACATTAACCTTGTTTCAGGTAGTGGTGTGACAAATGTGTATAGCCGCGCTTTAGTATTTCATGATCATGGCAGAAGGGAAAGGTTTAGGGTAGATCAAAACGGCTTGGTGCATAGTCAAGCTGGTTTTCGTTTTCCTGATGGCACTATACAAAGAAACGCCGTTCATATTCAAAGTGGTAGTATGGTAATGCACACAGGTGGTTGGCAAGCTAGTCCCTTAGGTAGAGGTACAGGATCAAGAAGTCATCATAGTGCTTATATAGGCTTGTCAGGTTTCTCAGCAACTCCACATATTTTAGTTGCTGTCGAAACTTTAGATGTAGATAAAGACCAAAACTATCGCTTCTCTGCATCTGCTGTAAATGCGAGTAAGTCTCGATTTAGAGTTAGGTTTAGTACTTGGAGCGATACCAAAATTTATGGTTGTAGAGTTCGATGGATAGCTATTGGCAGATAACAAAAACTAAGTTATGTTAACATACGACGAACTAAAAATACAGGACAGCGAAATCCTCACGCCAGAAAAATGGAACGGACTGGTAGAAAAAGTGGAGGAACGCGAGCA